>CAZXEY010000034.1:2310-24166 GCA_964639695.1 uncultured Antarcticibacterium sp.
TCTTCAATTTAAATCAAGGTTTTTAAAACCTGACAAGTTTATCTGGTTTTAACGGGAAACCTTTCGGGTTTACTCCATCTCCTTATGAAGCAGGTAATACTTCCTCACGACATCTTCGGCGGGTTTGTTTTGAGGAGTAAACTGGGAATCACTGGAACCTCCGGCAAATTCATTATTATGATGCCATTTCCACAGAAAACCGCCGGCAAACCATTTTTCTTTCCATACTTCTTCATACAGCGCCTGCAAAGCGAGCTCCTGATTTTTATTATTAAGACCCTTCAAATTACGTGAAGAATCCCAGGGTTCTTTTGCCGCGTAATCTATATTCCTATACCCATATTCGGTAAATAAAATGGGTTTCCCAAATTTCTTACTTAAGCTTTTCAGCTGCTTTTTATGTGACTCCCACCCTTCCTTTAAATCAGCCAACGTTGGGGATCTTTCTTCAGATAAAGGAAAATAGGCGTCAACACCTATATAATCCAAATCTCCCCAAAAAGGAACATTGTGCACCTTATCCCAATTCTCTGCATAAGTGAGTTTTCCTTTATAAACCTGCCGCACTTCAGCAATAAGATCTAACCAGAATTGTGGCCTTGCTTGCACGAAAGAATTCATCTCTGTACCCAAAGAAAGTATTTCAACCTTTTCCCTTTCGGCTAATGCAGCATAGAGCAGAATATACTCCCGGTAATTTTCTTCAAAAACTTTCCAGTCTTCTTCGGTGGGTTGATTGATATGTCCCGTAAATTCCCCTTTCCAAATCCAGATGTGGGGTTTGACCATCACCAAAAGATCTTTCTCCTTTGCCATTTCTATGGTCTTCTCCACTCCTACCAGTCTTTCTCCCCACCATTGCCTCTCTGTATTAAATTTAAGATGTGAACTTTCCAGGCTTTCCATAAAAGCAAAAGGCATAACAGCCACGGCATTAGCATTTATACTAATGACAGGTAATAAATCTTCGGCTACAATTTCACGACGGGAGGAAACAAAACTAACCCCGTTGATCTTCTCCATTTTTTCCTGTGCTTCACAAGAGGCGAAGACCAGGAGCACAAATAAATAATATAATCTGAAGCCAGCGAACCGGATAAAACTGGTATTATATGTCATTTAATTGCCAGTCATATTTGTAAAAGCCATGTTCATAATTTGAAGGGATTTTATTGTCCCTAAACTGGTTAACGTATTCAATAAGAGATTTTCCGTCACCGGTAAAGTCATTATTGTACCATTTCATGATCTCACTAAAAAGCACTTTATTACCGGTAACCCTGATAAATTTAGGGTCATTGACAGCAGACCTGGTTTGTTGCTGAAGCTGCTCTTCCAGTTTTGAAGGCTTGTAAGCCTCTTTTATAATGGGGGGACAACTTTTTGCTGCACATACCAACACAAAGTGAAACCTTTCCTCTTCGGGAAACTTCCCAAGTAATATTTCCTTTTCTATTTCATCGAGAGTCACAGATCTCTGTCCCAAACTAAATTTCTTAGAACTAAAAAAACCTTCTATATCCAGTGGAGATTTTACCGGATATGCTTCGGTTATTCCTTTAATTACCGCAAGATTATAGGCATTGATCCAGAAGGATTTATATTCCGCCTCATTTTCCGGAGAAACTTTTATTCTTTTTGCTTCAGCTAATAAATTATTTAAAGCCTTGGGATTCTCCTTAATTTCCGCGTACCTTACCTTGCCATTACTAACGTACTGCTGGAAAAATTCATCGGACAATTTAAAAAAGCCTGAGGTGTTTTGTGCAACGGCAGAACCTGTTACAACTAGAAATAAAATTAAAATGTTCTTCATAAAAATAGTTTTAAGGTTTTAGCAAAGCCCGCGACTTAACACTAACAACTATGTCGAAATTCTCCCCTATTACTAACCTTTTAGTTTCCAGACTCCCAATAATGTAAATATATGGAGCATATTGTGATAATCGGCAACGGAATTGCAGGTATTACTACCGCAAGACACGTTAGAAAATATTCGGATAAAAAAATCACCGTAATTTCCGGGGAAAGTGACTATTTCTTCTCCCGTACTGCTCTTATGTATGTATATATGGGACATATGGTCTGGGAAAATATTAAACCTTACGAAGATTGGTTTTGGAAAAAGAACAGGATAGAGCTAAAAACAGCCTGGGTAAAGACTGTAGATTTTCAGCAGAAAAGCCTTGTTTTTGCTTCCGGAGAAACAATGGATTATGACAAGCTGGTCATAGCAACCGGATCTTTACCCAACAAACTGGGATGGGAAGGAGAAGATCTTGAAGGCGTACAGGGGCTGGTGACAAAACAAGACCTGGAACTTCTTGAAAAAAACACCGCCAGTTGTAAAAGAGCGGTTTTGGTTGGAGGCGGGTTAATTTTAGTTGAAATTGCATAAATGCTGAGAACAAGAAATATATAGGTCACATTTTTAGTAAGGGAAGAAGCTTTTTGGAGAGGAGTCTTGCCCAAGAAAGATGCAGTTTTTGTATCTACTCATATTAAAAGCCACCACGTAGACCTGAAATTTAAGACCGAACTGGATAAAATCATTGGTGACGAAAACGGTAGAGTGCATTCGATTATAACAAAGGACGGAGAAGAAATAGAATGTCAATTAGTTGGACTTAGTGTAGGAGTACATCCCAATGTAGATTTCTTAAGGAAAACTGAGCTGGAGATTGATAAAGGAGTCTTAGTAGATCCTTTCTTACAAACTAATATTCCCGATGTTTATGCTATTGGAGATTGCTCACAACAACGGGAACCCTTAAAAGGACGTAAAGCTATTGAGGCTGTTTGGTACACCGGCAGGATGATGGGGGAAGCTTTAGGACAAACCCTTACCGGCAATAAAATGGAATATCGCCCCGGCCATTGGTTTAACTCTGCTAAATTTTTCGATATAGAATATCAAACCTATGGCCTAGTATCTGCCAATCCCGAAAAGAACGAAAAGCATTTTCATTGGGAACATATAGATGGAACCAAGGCTGTGACAATTGCTTTTGACGAGGAAAGCAAAACTTTCCTGGGTATAAATACCTTTGGAATAAGGATGCGGCATGTAGTTTTTGACCGTTGGCTAACTGAAAAAAGAAGTATTCAACATGTGCTCGCTAATTTAAAAGAAGCCAATTTTGACCCCGAATTTTACGAGCGTCATGAGAAGGAAATATTTAAAAGTTTTAAAGAAGACCTGGTCCTCCAGTAAATAATTATGGAAAGAATAGAACATAATATGTCCCTTACCGGGGAACCGCCAAAAGCTATTTCTACAAAACAGAAGATCGCTTCAGCCATTGGTTTAAGTGGATTATTTATCCTGATACTGGCACTGGCAAATGTAAATTTTCCTAATAAAACCATTTTCCTTAGTGCCTCATTAGGTCTTATAGCGATTGGCACTATAATTTTTGCCAATGATGCTTACCTGGGAAAATCTGCCGGAGTTAAAAATGACGGGGTCTGGTTTAAATCCCTAACTTCCCGTGGCTTCTGGGCCTGGATCCTGGGAATAGGATTAACGCTGTTTTATATAGTACTTTACTGGTATCCGCAATATTTAGGGCTCAATGAAAATGGTGAAAACACTGGATTAATTTCCCTTTTTGATCCTCTAAGCAAACTTATTAGCGGCAATCCCGCCAGCCAATGGTTTGTCTATGGAACCTTGTATACTTTAGCTATCCTGGTATTTGGGTATAAATTTATCCTGAAGTACCGTCATAATAAATATGAAGTTTACAGAACTTATTCTGTGATGTTCTTCCAGCTCGGGTTTGCCTTTCTTATTCCTGAGATCCTTGTTAGATTAAATCAGCCGTACTACAACCCGGCAATAATATGGCCCCTTAACTATGATTTTTTTGCGGGTTATAAGCTGAATGAATTTTTCTCGGCCGGGAACGTGGGACTTATAATGTTCGCCTTTGGGATCCTTTCAATTTTTGTTATTACCCCTATCCTCACTTATAAATACGGCAAACGCTGGTATTGCTCCTGGGTTTGTGGTTGTGGCGGACTGGCAGAAACTGCCGGAGATCCTTACCGACATTTATCTGATAAAAGCAAATTTGCGTGGAATGTAGAGCGATGGGTTATTCACAGCGTATTGGTTTTCGTAGTAGTAATGACAATTGCAGTTATTTATTCTTTTCTTGGAGAAAATCCGGAAAATTTCTGGTTTACGAGGGAAGTATTCTTATGGAGTGCAGCAGGATTTTTAACGTTGTTCTTCGCTTTGATCATGATCTTTAAACGCGACCAACTTGCTAAGGATGCAAAATATGGAGCTATTGGATATTTTGTGGTCATTCTTTCTATTATTTGCCTCAACTACTTTAGCGGCAACTGGAATATTTTCTTTTTTGACGGGCATCAATTAAGAGCCTGGTACGGATTTTTAATTGGGGCAGCTTTTTCAGGAGTTATTGGAGTAGGCTTTTATCCCATTTTTGGCAACAGGGTTTGGTGCCGCTTTGGTTGTCCTATGGCTGCAATTCTTGGAATGCAGCAGCGGTTGTTTTCACGTTTCAGGATCACTACCAATGGAGGCCAGTGTATTTCCTGTGGAAATTGCTCCACCTATTGTGAAATGGGAATTGATGTAAAGGCTTATGCTCAAAAGGGAGAGAATATTGTTCGTTCCAGTTGTGTTGGCTGCGGAATTTGTTCAGCAGTTTGTCCACGGGGTGTATTAAAGCTGGAAAATGGATCCCGGGACGGCAGAATTAATTCCCGGGAAGTATTGCTGGGCAATGATGTAAACCTGATGGATCTTTTAAACCAGGATGCCAGGGGATCTGTAAAGTAAGAAAATATTCAATCAAAAAACTTTAAAAGATGATCTTTGCAATTGAAAGAATGGTGACCTTTAAGATAAATTTTAATGGATAAAATTATTAAAGTCATTATTCCTGCATATAATGAGGAAGCATCAATAGGTAAAGTTCTTTTGGAAATTCCAGATTATGTTGCAGAAGTTATAGTGGTAGACAATAATTCCAGCGATAAAACATCTCAGGTTGCTAAAAAAGGAGGTGCAACTGTACTTTTTGAAAACAGAAAAGGATATGGTTATGCCTGTTTAAAAGGAATGGATCATATAAAAAACACCCATCCAAAACCTGAAATTGTGGTTTTTCTGGATGGGGATTACAGCGATTATCCTGCAGAAATGGATCAAATCATAGCTCCCATCATAGAAGATGATATTGATTTTGTTATTGGAGCAAGGGTTTCCAAATATCGGGAAAAGGGTAGTATGACATTTCCGCAGCGCTTCGGAAATAAGCTTGCCACGAACCTGATGAAGGTCCTGTTCAATGCCAAATTCACTGATCTGGGTCCTTTCAGAGCCATAAAATATAAGAAATTGCTGGAACTGGGAATGGAGGATAAAACCTATGGCTGGACAGTAGAAATGCAATTAAAAGCCTTACGCCAAAAACTATCTTATATAGAGGTGCCTGTGCATTATAAGAACAGGATTGGAGTATCAAAGGTTTCGGGAACGGTTAAAGGAGCTATCTTTGCAGGGGTAAAAATATTAGGTTGGATTTTCAAATACAGTTACAAATAATGGATTTTGCAATAATTATAATTTACACCCTCGCATTACTGCTGATCTTCATTTACAGCCTCTCCCAATTGAATCTGCTTTTTAAATACCTTAAGTCCAAAAGAAATCCTGACACCTCGCCTCTCCTTGATTTAAACCATCCTGAAGAAACCCCGGTTGTTACTGTTCAATTACCTCTATATAACGAAAAATATGTGGTTGAGCGGCTGCTTAAAAATATTGCCCGCTTAAATTATCCTTCAGAAAAACTGGAAATTCAGGTGCTGGATGACTCTACCGATGAATCTGTGGAGACAACAGCTGGTCTTATTCAAAATTTAAAAGAATCGGGACTGGATATTCAACATATTACAAGAACAAACCGCAGCGGTTTTAAAGCGGGAGCTTTAAAGGAAGGGCTTGAAATTGCTAAAGGAGAATTTATAGCAGTTTTTGATTCAGATTTTCTTCCAAAGGAAGATTGGTTGTTAAAGACGGTTCCCCATTTTAAAGACGAAAATGTAGGCGTGGTGCAAACCCGGTGGGGGCACATTAACAGAAATTATTCCCTGTTGACAAAAATTCAGGCATTTGCCCTGGATTTTCATTTCATCCTGGAGCAAACAGGAAGGAACTTTGGTAAACACTTTATCAATTTTAATGGTACTGCAGGGATCTGGCGCAAGGAATGTATTCTTCATGCCGGGAACTGGAGCGGGGATACTCTCACAGAAGATCTTGATCTAAGCTATCGCGCCCAGTTAGGAAAATGGAAATTTAAGTATCTGGAGGATGTCGAAACACCTGCAGAACTTCCTGTAGTCATTAGTGCAGCAAGATCCCAGCAATTCCGGTGGAATAAAGGTGCAGCCGAAAATTTTCTGAAGAATGTCTCTGTTCTTTTTAAAGACAATAGCTTATCTGCAGGCACGATCTTTCACAGTTTCTTTCACCTTTTAAATTCGAGTATGTTCCTGTTGATCTTGTTACTGGCGGTTTTAAGTGTACCTGTATTGTATATTAAAAACAATAATCCCGAATTTAGCTGGTACTTCAACATCATAGCCTTTTTCGCAGTAAGTACTTTAATTTTCTTCCTTTGTTACTGGATCACTTATTCCAAAATTCACGGAAAAGGACTTAAAAATTTCTTTGGATTTATTGGTATGTTTATCACTTTCTTTTCTGTAGCGATGGGATTTTCGGTTCACAATTCCGTGGCCGTTCTGGAAGGACATTTTGGGAAAAAGAGTGAATTTATAAGAACTCCAAAATTCAATATCAGTTCTGTTACAGATAGCTGGAAAGGGAATGTATATCTTAAAAAATCCATTTCTGCCAATATGATCATTGAAGCTCTGTTGTGGCTCTATTTTGGATTCGCAATCTATAGTGCTTTTTTACTCAACGATTTCGGACTTTTAATCTTCCACCTGATGCTGTTTGCAGGGTTTGGGTTTGTCGTTTTTAAATCCTTTACTGCCAAAGCTTAAAATTAATGGATTCACTTACTCAAATAGTTTTAGGAGCTGCAGTAGGAGAAGCTGTTTTAGGTAAGAAAGCAGGAAACAAGGCAATGTTATATGGGGCTATTGCCGGAACTATTCCCGATCTTGATACTTTTGCGGAATATTTTACAGATACGGTTACTGCTATAGAACTTCATAGGGGCTTTAGCCATTCTATTGTTTTCTCGGTCCTTTTTGCCCCAATCTTTGGGTGGATCATTTCCAAAATTGAAAAGAAAAAAGATATTAGCTGGAAGGATTGGTCGTGGCTTATGTTCTGGGGCTTGTTTACGCATCCCATCCTGGATTCCTTCACAACGTGGGGAACTCAGTTATTCTGGCCTCTGGATATCCGCCTGGAATTCCGGAATATTTTTGTCATTGATCCTCTCTACACCCTTCCTTTCCTGGTATTCTTGATCCTTGCTATGCGAAGCGAAAAAGGCAGCAGCAAAAGACAGCAATACAACAACCTCGGCCTGATTGTTAGCAGCGTCTACTTACTAATTACTCTGGGGCTTAAGGGAATCACTTATTTAAAGTTTGAAGATGCTCTCCACGAGCAGGGAATTTCCTATAATGAAATTCAAACCAAGCCAAGTCCTTTTAATACTATCTTATGGACTGCGAATGTGGAACTGGAAGATTCTTTTCTTATTGGCGATTATTCATTTTTCGATTCTCAACCTATCAGTTTTCAAAAATACTTCAAAAATCATGAGCTGTTAGGGCCTTTGCGATCTAACGATAAAGTGCAGCGGCTAATTGAAATTTCCAAAGGTTGGTATACGATCACAAAAAAGAACGGAGATCTTTTTTTCAACGATCTGCGGTTTGGAGTATTGGATCCCAATTCCGAAGATCCCAGTTTCGTTTTCAGCTATAAACTAATAGAACAAAATGGAAAGGTTACTGTAGAAGAAGTTGAACGAAATCCAGAAGAAGCAAAAAAACTTTTATCAACTCTGGGCGATCGCATATTTGGAAATTAAATTTTCGGTAATCTTCCTTCTTCCAGCCCCAGGCTTGCAATTCCAAAGAATTAATTTCCTAATTTACCACACAATCAGGCGAAACCTTTTTAATATATTAAAATGAAAAAAATTCTCCCTCTACTTCTGGTGTTGCTATACGTGTGCAACGCCTCGGCGCAAAATGGGTCTGCTGCCCTTGATTCTGTAATAGAAAAGGTCCGGGATTTTAAATCCTATGACAGAAAAGATTTTCCGCTTGGCCTTTACACGAAGGAGGTTTATAAAAAAGAAGCTGATTTTGCCAAAGAACAGTTGGAGCAACTCAACAAAATAGATCCGGAAAATCTTTCTCAATCTGAAAAAATTTCGTTGGAACTTCTGAAGTTTCGGCTTCAGGAGGATATTGATTCTTATGAATTTGAGGCTTATTTAAATCCGTTGTTATCAGATGCCGGATTTCACGTTAGCCTGCCTTACAATGTTACCCCATTGGCTAATTACAGCCAGGTAAAATCCTACCTCAACAAATTAAATGCTATTCCCGAATATGTAGATCAACACCTGGTTTTGCTGAGAGAGGGAATTAAAAAAGGTATTATTCAGCCCCGGGTTATTTTCAATGGCTATGAATCTACTTACAATGACCAGATCGTTTCAGATTTTAAAGACAGCTACTATTATTCTCCATTTAAAAATTTACCCACTTCTTTAAACCAAAAACAAAAAGATTCGGTTTTAAAAGCTGCGGAAGTTGCCATAACAAAAAGTGTAGTTCCTGAATTTAAAAAGATCAAAGCATTCTTTGATAAGGAATACCTTCCGAAGGCCCGAAAAACAATTGGTGTTTCTGAAATTCCGAATGGCAGGGAATATTATCAAAACCGGCTGAATTACTATACCACTTTAAACCTTTCCGCGGAAGAAATCCATCAGATTGGATTGGATGAAGTTGCCAGGATAAATTCTGAAATGAAAAAGATCATTAAAGAAGTGGGTTTTGAGGGAAGTTTTGAGGATTTCATTCAGTTCCTGAGAACAGACGAACAATTCTACGCTACTACTCCTGAGGAACTTTTAAAAGAGGCGAGGAATATATCCAAAAAGATTGACGCACAGCTACCAAGGTATTTTAAGTTGTTACCAAGAAAACCTTATGGGGTCGCACCGGTTCCTGATGCCATTGCACCCAAATATACTACCGGAAGATATATAAGTGCCAATTCTGATACTCAACCGGGATATTACTGGGTAAACACCTATGACCTGCCCAGCAGGCCTCTATATGTCTTACCTTCACTAACAGCTCACGAAGCGGTACCGGGCCATCATTTACAGATCTCCTTAAATTCAGAATTAAGCGACAGCATCCCGGAGTTCAGGAGAAATTTCTATTTATCGGCTTATGGTGAAGGCTGGGGGTTGTATTCGGAATTTCTTGCCGAGGAAATGGGAATTTATACTACTCCTTATGAACTTTTTGGGAAGCTGACGTATGAACAGTGGCGTGCCTCCAGACTAGTAGTTGATACAGGAATTCACGCTTTGGGCTGGAGCCGGGAGCAGGCGGTGGAATTTCTGCGTTCCAATACTGCACTTTCCCTGCACGAGATCAATACTGAGGTAGACAGGTATATCTCCTGGCCAGGGCAGGCGGTTTCCTATAAAATTGGTGAAATCAAGATAAGGGAATTAAGAGCTAAAGCTGAAAAAGAACTGGGAGATAAGTTTGAGATCAGAGATTTTCACGAGGTGATCCTGGGCCAGGGAACAGTGACTTTAGAAATTATGGAAGATTTGGTTAATCAATATATTCAGAAAAAGAAAAGAGAAGCTGTTAAAGCTCCTCAGGAAAAAACGTTCAAGAATTGAATATTATCACGGATCTGAGATCCGCGCTAACCCAAATAAAACATTCGATGGCGCGGATCTCTGATCTGTATTACGATGGCGCGGATCTCCGATCCGCGTCGGTGCCAGCTTATTCTAATTTTTAGATATTCGTACAATTCTTTTAGAATTATTTTCTTCTACCTGGACTCTTAAGTTCTTACCATTGTTTTCCTGCACTAATTTGAGTGCTTCTTTTCCTGTAATTGCTTTTCCATTGTAAAAAAACTCTGCGCCCTCTGCCATCCATTCTTTTATGGATTCTTCCGGTGTTGGTGGGGGCGGTGGCGGAGGTGGCGCCAATTTGGCATGAATGGGAGCCGGTGGCACCGGGGGTGTTAATTCTTCAGCTCCAACAGCTTCAGGTTCTGGAGCGGGTGGCGGTGGCGGTGGCGGAACATTACTTATTTCCTTGAAAGGTGTTGGTGGAGCAGCATTCTCTGGAGCAGGTGCAGGGGGCGGTGGCGGCGGCACATCAAATTTTATAACTTCTGCTTTTCTTTTTTGTTCCGGAGTCATTAAGCTGCGTATATACATTATCCTGTTCGCATCTTCCTGCTTTACTTTCCGTTTTGCATCGGGCATTTCATTGTAATATTTCACCAGTTTATTGTATTCAGCTATCATTTCAGGAGTTGCTTTTTCCTGAAAATATTCAGCATCCGGATTGAAATTTTGAATGGTCTCAAGTTTTTCATTATAAACCAGTTTCTTAGTACTAAAACCATAGACCATTACTACCATTAAAGGTAATAACAACAGACTTTTTACCCATACTACTGTTTTTGATGTTTGTGTTTTCATAACCGTTAATCGTTTTTTTAATGAAGAATAATTAATAGGATTTACAAGATCACTTTGCAAATCGCCCGATGAATATGATAATAATATTTGCTGGTATCCCTTGGCACTTATACCCTGATTAATGACAGCCCGATCTGCCAGAAATTCGTGGTTTAATTTAATTGACTTTTTAACGAGGTATATGAGCGGATTGAACCAGAAAATAATTTGAAGCAACTCTACAAAAATAACATCCAGGCTATGCTTTTGCCTAGCGTGTGCTTCTTCGTGAATGATTACATCCTGTGGAATTTCTTTGTGCAGATATTTTCTTTTGTTGAAAAAGATGAAGCTGAAAAAGGTATGAGGCGGTATTTGTTCGTTAAGTAATACATTGGTAAAATTGTTCTGCTTAATCTTCGGATTTTTTCTGATCCTTGAAAGCAGTTCTCCGAGATTTCTGATAAATTTTATACTGAAAAAAAATACTCCCGAAATATAAATGGCTAATAAAACCAGGGGGATGTATTCTGCTAAGGAATCATTTTCCTCAACAGCTTCCGAAGAAATGATAACAGGATTAAAAATTTCCGCAGACGGTTCTATATAAGTGGTAAAAGTTATAAAGGGAATAATTAATGCAATGCCAATAGAAAACAATAGATAAAACCTCTTAAAGACGTGCATGCTTTCCTTCTCCAGCAACAGTTTGTAGAAAAGCATTAGGACAGCGAGGCAGGCGGCAGATTTTAAAAAATACATCTCCATAACTATTTGTTTTGAATTTCCTTATCAATCAATTTTTTAAGATCTTCCAATTCCTCTTTACTTAAATTAGTCTCTTGCGTAAAAAATGAAGCAAATTGAGAAGCTGAATCATTGAAGAAATTTTTGATCATCCTGTTCATTTGTTTGGAGAAATAATCCTGCTTTTTTACTAGTGCAAAATAACGGCGGGAACGGCCAAACTGCTCATAATCTACATAATCTTTATCCTGCATTCGCTTTAGTAAAGTTGCTACAGTGGTAGATGCAGGTTTAGGATCGGGATAGGCATCAATAAGATCTTTCATAAAAGCTTTTTCCTGCTTCCAAAGGATTTGCATGAGTTGCTCTTCAGATTTTGATAATGCCATTGCTCTACAAGTTTAGATTACACTCTACAAATGTAGAATATTAATTTAATTCTACAAACATAGAAGAACAAATTTTAAAGAAATTTTACATTTGCACCAATCTATTCGGCAAAATGGCATTTACAGAATCCCTTACCTTTGCCCTGAAAAAAAAGTATGAGCCTCGAACAAGATCTTTTTATAAGAAGTAATTCTCAATGTGAATTATGTACAGCATCCAATGACCTCGAAGTTTTTGAAGTACTTGATTCCCCGAGAGATGCAGATAAACACCTTTTAATTTGTGCAACCTGTAAAGTACAGATTGAAGATCCTGAAAAGGCAGAAGCCAATCACTGGCGATGTTTAAATGAAAGTATGTGGAGCCCTGTTCCTGCTGTGCAGGTGATGTCATGGCGAATGTTGAACAGGTTAAAAGCTGAAGGATGGCCTCAGGACCTGCTGGATATGATGTATATGGACGACGGGGTAAAAGAATGGGCTACTGCAGGTGAAAAATCAGGCGGCGGCAATAATTCTTTAGATCATAGGGACAGTAACGGAGCTGTTATAGAAGCCGGGGACACTGTGGTTTTGATCAAAGACCTCAACGTAAAAGGTTCCAGCCTGGTCGCGAAAAGAGGCACTGCCGTAAGAAAAGTTTCATTGGTTCCCGATAATGCCGAACAAATTGAAGGAAAGATTGAGGGCCAGCAGTTAGTGATCCTCACCAAATTTGTAAAAAAGATTTAAGAAAATATTTCGCCAATCCTGGCGAATTCCACAGAAAAATTTGGCCAATTCTGCGCAATCTGCGGGATATTACTACAGAGAGAAAAACCCTCACCAAATCAATTAATGAGGGTTTATAAACTTTAATGGAAATAATTAGTGGGACGGGAATAAAAATCCGCGCCATTATAAACCCATCAGCCTTAAATATTATTTCTCTCCGCTCTTTAGTTTTGCAAAATGCTTGAAGAAAAGTGGAATAGTTTCAATTCCTTTTAGATAATTAGTAATTCCAAAATGTTCATTAGGTGAATGAATCGCATCTGTATCCAAACCAAAGCCCATCAGGATCGTTTTGCTTTTCAATTCCTTTTCAAACAGGGAAACTATAGGAATACTTCCCCCACTCCTTTGCGGAATTGGATCTTTTCCAAAAGCTTCTTTATAAGCATCATTTGCAGCCTGATATTCCAGGGTATCTATTGGTGTAACATAAGCCTGTCCCCCGTGATGAGTTGTTACTTTTACCTTTACACTTTTAGGAGCCAAGCTTTTAAAATGTCTCGTAAATAACTCACTGATCTCTTTCCAATCCTGATCGGGCACCAAACGCATAGAGATTTTTGCAAAAGCTTTTGCCGGTAAAACAGTTTTTGCTCCTTCCCCGGTATAACCTCCCCATATCCCGTTTACATCAAGTGTTGGACGAATGGAGGCACGCTCTAAAGTTGAATAGCCTTTTTCCCCGTGAACATCTTCTATCTCCAGTTTGTTTTTATATTCTTGCAAATCAAATGGAGCTTCAGCCATCTTAGATCTTTCTTCCTCGCTTAATTCCTCTACTTTATCATAAAAACCGGGAATGGTGATCCTATTGTTTTCATCCTGTAAAGAAGCAATCATTTTTGCCAGCACATTGATCGGGTTTGCCACTGCCCCTCCGTAAAGTCCGCTATGAAGGTCACGGTTAGGCCCCGTAACTTCAACTTCCATATAACTTAGCCCGCGTAATCCTGTAGTGACAGAAGGCACATCTTTATCTATCATTCCTGTATCGCTAATGAGGATCACATCATTCTTAAGTTTTTCCTTATTTCGCTCAATGAACCAACCCAAACTGGAACTCCCAACTTCTTCCTCCCCTTCGATCATGAATTTAATATTACAGGGAAGATCGTTGGTCCTGGTCATGTATTCCAGGGCCTTGACGTGCATATACATCTGGCCTTTGTCATCGCAGGCTCCACGTGCAAAAATGGCACCTTCAGGATGAATTTTTGTTTCCTTGATTACAGGCTCAAAAGGAGGTGAATTCCAAAGATCCAGGGGATCTGGTGGTTGAACATCGTAATGCCCATAGACTAAAACAGTGGGCAGCTTTTTATCTATAACTTTTGCACCGTAAACAATGGGATTCCCCGGAGTTTCACAAATTTCCACATCCTCACAACCTGCTTCTTCCAATCGCTTCTTAACCTCTTCGGCAGTTTTTAGCACATCTTTTTTATAAGCAGGATCTGCACTAATTGAAGGTATTTTTAGAAGTTCAATTAATTCCTGAATAAATCTGTCTTTGTGTTCGTTGATGTAACTACTTATATCGCTCATTAATAAAGATTATTTGTGTTTAGGTAAAGGTAATAAAATAGGCTACTTTTAAAAAGCTGGCAATAAAATGAAACTTTTAATTCTTAGGAAGAGGAAAAAATTTTACTGAAAACTTTTTCTGAGTTATTTGAAAATTGAAACATTTATGTATATTTGCAGCCGCTTATCAAGGTAAGTAGATATGCAACGAGTCCTAAGTGTTGTATTTCGGAAATGCGGGCGTGGTGGAATTGGTAGACACGCCAGACTTAGGATCTGGTGCCGCAAGGTGTGGAGGTTCGAGTCCTCTCGCCCGCACAAAAAAAAGCTTTCTGGAAACAGGAAGCTTTTTTTATTGAGGCCTGCAATATTTATTGCCTCTTCACGTCATTAAAGTATTGTTTTTCAGTAATATTGTAAACGAAAAGTTGTGATATGAAAAAATTCTACCTGCTTATCATTGTTATCTTTTCCCTACAAAATGTCCAGTCTCAGAACTTTTTCATCCAAAAATCATCTTTTGGAGTTGAAGGGGGATATGTTCGCGGTACAATTACTGCTGATTTTAATGAAGCAGAAACAGCGGTTTCAAACGGCGCTTATTTAGGTGCGAATGCTCATTTCTTTATTGGAGAACAATTCTTTATTAAACCTGCAGTACTTTTTTCGTACTCTCAGAATACCATTTGGATGCATTTACCTGTGATGGTAAAATATTATATAAGCAACACTATTAGTCTTGTGGCGGGGCCACAGGGGAGTATCATTGTAGGCAGAAAAACACCCTACAACACCTTTGGATTCGATTTTGGTGCCGGTGCGGCCTTTGACTTTACCGACAATCTATATATTGAAGCCAGGTATAATTACGAAATTCCTGATTCCCGGTTAAATAATCAGGAGGCCCCGGTTAGCAGCAGATACAATACGATCTTTGTAGGAATTGGATATAAATTTTTGAATAATTAATTTCAAAATTTATTATAATTCAAAAGCCGGTTTTCCCCGGCTTTTGAATTTTTATTCTTTTGATTAACTATTCCCTTACGTTGGGTACATTAATTATAGGCCCAAAAAACAAGGCATTAAAGAACAATTTGTTGGTCCCATACCAGGTCCCGCGGAAATTAGGATTATCGACGAAAGAAATTACTCTCCCCGATCCTAATCCTGAAACTAGGACTGAGCTTGTTCCCGGTAATTTCTGAAGGTTTTCATTAGAAATATATCCGCTAACCAGCGGTTTCTGTTTGTAAACCGCAACCGAGCTATAGGGATTTTTGGAAGGCTTCAGCAATAGATTGCTATTTCGGTAAACTTTTAGATTCCTGTCACCAAATCCAAATCCAAGCGGGTGCGAAGTATCCAGGTCTACATTGTAAATTGAACCTCCAATAACTTTTGCCCCTTCCCTGTCTGAAGCTGTGACATAATCATAACGCTGATCTCTTTTCTGAGCTTTAGCAGAATCGGCTTGTTCAACAAGCTCTTCTTTAGTAATTCCTCTGTCGATGGCCCACTTAACCGCAGATTTTTGAGTTATAAGTGTCCCGCCGTTTTGAACCCAGCTTTTGATCCTGTTCACGTCAGCTTCCGAAAGTAAACCATAGTTCCCGTTTACCATTATAAGTTCATTATAATTATTCAGGTTAACCCGGCCAAAATCCAGAATATCTACCTTCGTCACCGGCATATCTAGCTTGCTGTCCAACAAATGCCATATCTCCCCTGCTTCATATTGTGAAACTCCTTCTCCAATGATCATTAATGGTTTTGGCTGCACAATCTTCTCAAAATTTCCACTTCCCAAATCAATTCCGGTATTACTCAATCCACCGGTTACCCCTGTAATAGAAATTTGATTTTCATTTGCCAGATCTTGTAAAAGCCGGTGTAATTCTTCTGCCCCCATTGATTGCATTGCAACAGGCACGAGAATGGAACCATAACTAAAGTTTTCATTATTCCCCCCGCTAACCATGCTAAAGGGCTTCATCGCGGTTTTAGTAATAATATCTCTTTCCAGCAGTTTAGCTAAAACCCGGGGAGCTTTGTAATCCTGCCAGCTAAAAACATAGGCGTAATTACTCATTTGAACCGGGAATTCTTTCGGAGATAAAAAAGTAGAGTCTAACTGTTTTCCCATTAATCCCGATTTTAACTGCCTTGAACTAACCGTCGCCGTGGGCAATCCATATGCATGTACCATAGACCAGGCTGATGTATCGTAAAACAGGCTATCCTGAAATTTAGTTACGGTATCGAACATAGTCGCTACCATTCTGTATTGCGCCTGGGCCAGAGGAACTACATAGGAGTTATCGCTTTTAAACTGTTGTCCCGAGATTTTCTGATCATTATCAGCTTTGTAAACATGTATTTTATGCCTTAAGAGCAGGTCAATAAAGGCCTTTGCTCTATTTTTGTCTCCGGCGTCGCTGAATATATAAGCTTCCGCAGGACGCTGATTTGCCTGTTGAATAGCCGAGTCAAAAAACTCCTTTTGATGGCGAAGAAAAAGATCTTTATTCTCCACCCCTGCTTTAACTGTGGCAAGGCTGTTCACCAGGTGATTCCTGATTGTAAATGCAAAGGAAAGATCTCCGTGTATGCCTTCCTGCAAATGGCCCCGGGAGCTAGCCTGTTCAAAAACCAATCCCAGCCCTCCCTGGATATCGGGATATGTTGAGCCGTAACCGGGATAGGAATTATCAAATACTTCCTTTGTAAAATACAGGGATCCTATTTCATTCATTGCATTAGCAAAATATGGTGCCAACAGGTTGTTTAGTCCATCGTAGTTACTCCTGGGAACTATAGGATTTTCAGATCCAAAAGGTTTTGTAGGCTCGAAAAAATAAGTACTGTTGGTACCCATTTCGTGAAAATCTGTCACCAGATTAGGATACCATTTATGATAAAAATTTAGCCGTGCCTGGCTCTCTACATGAACTAACGGAAGCCAGTCGCGGTTAAGATCGAACCAATAATGGTTCACCCTTCCACTTGGCCAAACTTCGTTGTGTTCCCTATCATTAGGATCGGCAACCGGTGGAAATCCCTTGTGCATATTTGCCCAGTTGGTATGGCGGTCACGACCATCGGGATTCAAAACCGGCTCCACGTGTATTACCGCCTTATCCAGGTAATTCTTAACCTGTGGATCTTCAGATGCTGTAAGGTAAAAAGCAGTAAGCATTGCAGCCTCACTACTGCTGGGTTCATTCCCATGAACGTTATAGCCCAATTGAATAATAACAGGCATATTTTCTACCGAAGAAACCGAAGTCTTAGGGTTCACCAGCTTGAGGTGTTCCTGCCTTATATCTTCCAGTCTTGCATAATTTTGCGGACTTGTTATAGTGGCAACGATCATTGGCCGCTGCTCATAGGTTTTTCCAATTTCCTGGATATGCACTCTATCTGATAACTGGGCCAATTCATAAAAATAGGCTACCAAACGATCGTGGCGGGTGTGGAATTCTCCAATTTCATATCCTAAAAATTCCTGCGGACTCGGAATCTTTTTACTGAAAGGACCTTTATCAGGGAAGAAATAATCTTGTTGAGCGGTAACTGAAATAGAAAAAAATAATAATAACAGGGAGTTAAAAATCTTATTTTTCATTTAATACGGATTGTGTGTCTGGCTAAAGATAAAAAATAAACTTCTATAAAAAATTGGAAAGCCTTTCTCCTATCCTATTAAAGATGTTATGCTCCCTGCCCCATGGCTCTCATTAATGCACCGTCTACGAAATAGGTCGACCCCGTAACATAGTCGGAATCTGATGAAGCTAAGAACAATGCCAGTTTGGCAACTTCTTCAGGTGTTCCTGCTCTTTTCATTGGTATATTCTGAGTCTTTTCATCCCTAACCTCTTTACTATCTTTCGCCTCCTGATTCATTGGAGTTAAGATCATTCCCGGGCCAATATTGTTTACATTAATACCCTCTTCTGCCAGTTCCAATGCCAGGGTCCTCATCAACATCTTTACAGCACCTTTAGAGCTACAATATTCTGCAGTGCCTGCAGCTGCAATTTCCTCGTGAACCGAACTTATGTTAACTATTTTTCCTTTCCCTTCCCTAGATTTTTTCCTGATCTTCAAAAAGCGGCGTATGCAATAAAAATACCCGTACAAATTGATTTTAATGGCTTTATCCCAAACTTCAGTTGGCATATCTACTACTTTATATCCCTGCCCGTTCACGGCTGCGTTATTTACCAAAATATCTACTGTTCCGAATTCTTCCACCGCTTTATCAAACATTGCTTCAACTTCCTTTTCTTTTGAAACATCAATTTGTAAGATAATGCCGCTACTTCCCGCTTTTTCAATTTCCTTTAGGGCTTCCTTTGCTCCATCTTCATCTGAATTATAGGTGACGACAACTTTAGCTCCTTCTTTTGCAAATTCAACCGCTGTTGCTCTCCCTATTCCAGAATCTGATCCTGTTATTAAGGCAACTTTGCCTTCAAGCTTTTTCATAATTTTATTTTGGAAAAGAAGCTAGTAAAAAGATGTTCATCCCACTGTTAATGAAACGATAATAATGTTAAATCGCTTTCGGGATATTGGGAGAATCGCCTGTTTCGTGCAGGAACAAGAATAGATTTTAATATATTTTTAGCTTTACAGGATTTTTAAATAAGTACTTTTATTTCCTGTTTTTATAAATAATAAATAAAACCTCCCCTTAATGGAAATTTTTCTTCAAGCAGATACCTGGATAGCATTACTGACTTTAACTTTTATGGAAATTGTACTAGGGATAGATAACATAATCTTCATTTCCCTTGTTGCAGGAAAATTACCCGAAGACCAACAAAAAAAGGCAAGAATAGGCGGACTTGGTTTGGCTTTAATCATGAGGATCCTGCTACTGTTAAGTATCACCTGGATCATCGGTCTTACAAAACCAGTATTGACTTTTGGCGGATTTGAACTGAGTTGGAGAGATTTGATCCTGATAGGCGGCGGAGTATTCCTGCTGGTAAAAAGCACCCTTGAAATACATCATAAGGTTGAAGGGCAGGAAAATAATCAGGAGGTGAAAGCAGTAAGCTCTTTTGGTTATGCGATCTTACAGATCGTACTGCTGGACCTCATCTTCTCTTTTGATTCCATTTTAACAGCAATTGGTCTTACAGATCAATTGATCCTGATGTTCATTGCCGTTACAGTTTCCATTATCGTTATGATGGTTTTTGCCCGGGCAGTGGGAGATTTTGTAAACAAACATCCAACTGTTCAAATTCTGGCGCTTTCGTTTCTTATCCTGATAGGGGTAATGCTTATAGTGGAAGGTGCGCATTATCACGTACCTAAGGGATATATCTACTTCGCTATCTTCTTCTCACTTACTATTGAAATGCTGAATATGCGTTACAGAAAGAAAAATGAGCCTAATCAAGGAATGATGTCGTAGTGGATAGGCTTGAAACTGCCATTGTTGCTGTCTTCAGCAGAGCAAGCGGTTAAAGCAACTATTAAATCCATTTGAGCTTCAAACAACACATAATCCCCTGCTTTACTTTGCGGGGGATCAACAGAAAGCTTTCCGTCTGGGCTAAACTGCACATTCATGAAAATATTGAAAGCAGTGGGCACATCGTCGGGCTCAATTCCAAACGGTTCTAAATTAGTGTAGAGATTTTCAAAACAGCTGGGATGGTACTCCGGATTTTCATACATAATCTGAAAGGTTTCCGGGCTGCAGGGTGCCAGTAGAAAATCGTTTCTGCCGTTCGTATCCTCCAGGATCTCCATCATTTTCCGACTTCTGTTGCTCCAGAGAAAATGGCCTTTTGTAATTAAAATTGTCTCTTCGAAATCCATTGTTTTACCTGAGGAGATCTTCTCCCTGGGATCTTCTGCATTGAACAGGACCATATCACTAACCTGCTCTCCCCGGGGATCAATGACTTTTAATTTCTGACCTTTTTTTAGTTTAAATGCTGTTCCTGTTTGTTTTTTAATTTCCTTAATCATAAATGGTTTCCTAATTTTTTATTTTTTCCAATTCCTTTATAGCAGAAGTAAGGACCACTGCTTTTGAGTCAATTTCCTTCCAGGGATCGCCATCCTTCTCCAGTTTCTTAAACAAATTTTTAATGTTGTAAGACTGCGGGGACAATGATTTCTCTTTCAATTCTTTCCAATCCAGCGGAGTCGCAACCGGAGCTCCATCTATAGGCCTTACTGCATATGGTGCAACGGCCGTTTGGGCAAATGCATTCCTGCCCACATCGACAAAAATCTTATCATCCCGCTTATTTTTCCGCGCAGCGGTAGTCAAAAGATCGGGATTTTCCCTTTCGAGAAGCTCGGCTGCAGCCTGTGCAAATTCACGTACCTCATCAAAAACCCGTGTTCTTTTCAGCGGCACCACAATATGTAATCCACGGGATCCTGATGTCATTATAAAAGCTGGAAGTCCCAGCCTATCCTCAAGCAGTTCTCTTGTTTTTTGAGCAGCAAGTTTAACACTGGCAAAATCATCTTTCTCGGGATCAAGATCAAATATCAACCGGTTTGGTTTGCTGGGTTTATCCTTTTTACTTAACCAGGTATGGGGCGTAATACAAGCCTGATTGGCGAGATAAACCAGCGTTGCCTGTTTATTACAGATCACGTAATGGGTTTCTCCCCCGTTCTTCTTTTTTATGCATTTAGTTTCGATCCAGTCCGGAAAATATTCGGGAGTGTCTTTTTGAAAGAATCTTTTGTCCTCGATGCCATTGGGAAACCTGATCATTGTGATCATTTTATCCTCAATATGAGGCAGCATATACGCAGCAACCCGCTCATAATAGTCTATAAGATCGCCTTTGGTATATCCCTCCTTCGGAAAGAAAACTTTATCCAAACTACTTACTGAAAAGGTGTGCCCATCCAACTGCTTTTCTGTTCCCATCCTACATTTCTTTTACAACATCCTTTGCTTCCTTGTCTATTCGTAAACCTAAAAATGATGGATGCCTCAATTTATTCCCCGAAGTCCATTCAGTAAAACTCATTTCGGCAACCAGTTCTGGCTTAATCCAATGCACATTTTTGCTTTTTACTTCTTTTGGTTTTTCAAAAGCCGGTTTTTTAGTTTCCAGTTTTTTCATTTTGGAAAATAAATCGTTTAGAAGCTCATCTGTAAAACCCGTTCCAACTTTTCCTGCATACTGCAGCTTTCCCTCTTCATAATATCCTAAAAGCAAGGCTCCAAAACCAATCCTGCTGCCTGTAGGTTCAGTAAAACCACCAATCACCAGCTCCTGTTGGTTCATGCATTTCAATTTGAGCCAGTGGGAAGATCTCCCGAAGGAATAGCTGCTATCCTTCTTTTTAGCTATTAAACCTTCCCATTTATCGTGGCAGGCGTTTTTGTAAAATTCTGTTCCTTCTTTAAGCCGGTGCTCAGAGTATCTAATGGGATCCTTAAAATCAATTACTCTTTTCAGCAAATTCTTTCTTTCTATCTGCGGAAGGTTTGAAACATTTATATTGTTCATGTGGACAATGTCAAATACATAATAAAAGACTTCAGTATTATGATTTTTTATCTCTTCGGCATCCTGTAAATGCATTCTTTTCTGTAGCTCAGCAAAACTGGTATGATTACCCTGGAAAGCCACTATTTCCCCATCAATAATGAAATTCTCTGCAGATTGTTTTTTCAGTACCTCAACAATTTCCGGATAGGTATTG
>CAZXEY010000035.1:0-24145 GCA_964639695.1 uncultured Antarcticibacterium sp.
ATGATATTCTGAAAATTTGCGAGGAGCTTGAGCTGGAGGACGTGATCCTGGTTGGACATTCTGTAAGTTCAATGATTTCTATACTTGCAGCCAATAAAGAACCTGATAGATTTTCACGGTTAATCCTAATTGGACCTTCACCAAGGTATATTAACGATGAGGATTATAGGGGGGGATTTAACGTTGAAGATATTGATGATCTCATTAAAGCCCTGGATAGTAATTATTTAGGGTGGGCATCCCAAATGGCACCCGTTATTATGGGTAAAAAGAATGAAACCGAACTGCAGGAAGAACTAACCAACAGCTTTTGCCGAACCAATCCCGAGATTGCAAAACATTTTGCAAGGGTTACTTTTTTATCTGATAACCGGAAAGATCTTGCGGCAGTAAAATTACCTACTTTGGTTCTGCAATGTTCTGAAGATGTAATTGCTCCACAGGAAGTAGGAGAGTACGTCCATAAAAATATTGAAAACAGCAGGTATCATCTTTTAAAAGCAACAGGTCATTGTCCCCATTTGAGCGCTCCGGAAGAAACCGTGCAGGCTATAAAAAAGTTCCTCCGGGATTAATAATTCCGTAGGAATGAACGATAAAAAAAATAATATTCAGTTATCTGATACCACCGAAAATCTATTCGAGAACGCGCCCTGTGGCTATATTTCCTTTAGTGCCGATGGAAAAATTTTAAGGTTCAACAAAACCCTCCTCAGCCTTTTAAAATATGAAGAAGAGGAATTTTTGGAAATTAAAAGGTTTCAGGACCTATTTAAAATTGGAGGCAAAATTTATTTTGAAACCCATTTTTTTCCGCTTATTAAAATTCAGGGTTTTATAAGGGAGATCAATTTCGATCTTATAAAAAAAGATGGCACTACTTTCCCGGCTCTCATAAATGTTGATGAAGTAAAATTAGCTCATGAATCTCCTATCTATCGTGCTTCCATCCTTGATATTACAGATAGAAAGAAGTATGAAACCGCATTGCTGGAAGCGAAAGAAAAAGCTGAAAATGCTTCTAAAGCAAAGGCTGAGTTCTTATCTACCATAAGCCATGAAATAAGAACCCCTCTAAATGCAATTCTTGGTATTGCTAATCTTATACAGGAAACTCCATTAAATGAACTCCAGCAGGAATATTCAAAAATCTTAAAGCTTTCTTCGGAAAATTTACTGGACCTGGTAAATAATCTTCTTGACCTTAGTAAACTCGAGGCCCAAAAGGTGAAACTTGAAAAACGGATTTTTAATTTAAAAGATCTTATCAAAGTTCTTATACAGACTTTTAAAATAAAAGCTTCAGAAAAGAAAATTACACTTAAGACCGAGCTTTCAAATCAGCTGCCCGATTTTCTCTTGGGAGATCCTGTAAAACTTAGTCAAATCCTTACAAATCTTTTAGGAAATGCAGTAAAATTCACCCGGAAAGGGTACGTCAAATTACAGTTGGAATTAATTGAACAGGATGAAAATGAGGTAAGGTTAAAATTTACGGTACAGGATACTGGAATTGGTATTCCCCAGGAAAAACTGGAAATAATATTTGAAGAATTTTCCCAGGTGAGTTACGATGTAAACCTGGAATTTGGAGGTACAGGCCTGGGCCTTACTATTAGCCAAAAGCTGCTAAAAATGCATGACAGTGAATTAGCTGTAGTAAGTGAGGAAGGAAAAGGAACCACATTTTCTTTTACTTTAGTTTATCAAATTTCCAGGGAGCCCATAAAGAAGAAAACAAGATTAAAAATTAAAAATCATTTTAGCAGTTTAAATAAAAAAGTACTTGTAGTTGACGATAACCAGGTAAATAATTTCATTGCAAAACAATATCTTCAAAACTGGAAAATGGAATCTTTTACTGTAAATTCCGGAGCAAAGGCTATAGAGGAAGTTAAAAAGAATAAATACGATGCTATTCTTATGGATCTTCACATGCCACAAATGAGTGGTTATGTCACGGCAAGCAAAATACGGGAACTTAAGCTGGAGAAACAACCTGTTATTATTGCTCTTTCTGCATCGGGCAGAGGTGATTTAAACTTAAAATTAGAGCGTGCGGGAATTGATGATTATGTTCCTAAACCTTTTGATCCCGCAGAACTACAGGAAGTGCTTTTTAAACACCTTAAGGAAGGGGAAAACACTCATCGCAAAAAATTGAAACCTATCGTTAAACAGCCAAATTCAGGTAAGGAATTTAATAACGTTACCTCTCTTTCCTTTAATATTTCAAGGTATAAAGCTTTAGCCGGAGAAAATCCACAAATTCTTGAGCAACTGGTAAAAAACTCAATAAATGCAATTCATCTATACCAACAGGAATTTTCTAAAGTGGTTGCCACCCAAAATGCTGAAGAATTACAGGAACTAATTCACAAAAATATTACTTCTCTTCACTACCTGCAGGCCAGTAAACTACAAACAGAAATTCAAAAATATCTCGATCTTCTAAAATCTTCAGAAAATCATGTAGAGCTATCGCAAAAAGCAAAGGAAATAATGGAGGAATTTAATGCTATATTAAAAGAATTAAAAACCATATTAGCCTAATTAATAAAACTTAAATCCTACTCTGGATTTGCCGGAAAAAATCCCGTTGAATTTTTATTTGTATTAATAGCTTTTAAAGCTAAAGGATCCTAACTTCCTACAAAATAACCTGAAAAGCTACGGACTCCGCAATATTTTCACCAATTAATTGTGGAAGAAGTTTAGCGACTGTGGAAAATTAGGTCAATTTATGTTTAAATAAAGAATTCAGAAGTTCGGGTAATTTGGTTAAAGTTCCATTAAAAAATAGGTTAGCGTTCAGTTTATAATTTTAATATTATTAATTATTCCCAGGAGCTAATACTTTGGTTTGAAACAGATTATAACTTAATAAATCTTTACGGTTTAAAGTTCGATCTAATTTATTTTCACCGGCAAATTTAAAAATGATTTCTCCACCGGTTTATGGAACCACTATTGCTTTTGTTACGTATATCTTCTAAACCAACTATTATGAAAACAATAGGAAACAACCACAGGAACAGTAATATGCTAAACGAGTATATCTTAGCTATAAATCTTGACAGGCTTTTCTTTAAATGTCTTCTGTTTTTTGGAAGTATCCTGGGATTAGGAATTCTGGTATTTATTGTACTCTTTCTAAACTAAAAAATTAAAGTCAAAAGAGTCGGCTTTATTATCTCCAACTTATTCAAAACAAAAACAGGCCTTATTTCTCAATAAAACCTGTTTTTTCCTAAACAACCTAAACCAATTAATTATTTACATTAAAATTTTAATTTTTCTATAGTATTAATCTTAGGTAAAAAAATGTAGATTATTTACCCCTTAATTCATTTCATAATAAAATATAAATCTAAATTCCAATTTTCTCAAGATACTATGATTTTCATTTTCAAGCCTTTCAACAAATAATAATAAATTCATAAACTTAAATTCATTCCTCCAAAATTAAATCTGATTTATAAGGATAATAAAAAGGAATAACTACTTTTTATATTTTTTGTTACCAATATTTCAGTAATTTAGAGTGAAATAACCGGCGGCCCTAGATCATCAAACCGAATTACTTTTAGTGCAGCCCTTCATCAATCAATTATGAGAAAATCCTCCTTCTTTGGGTATTTACTATTTGTTTGTTTCATTACCTCAGCTTCAGCTCAATCACAAAATAAAAATCCTCTTTTAGTGCAGGGGAAAAAAATTTCTGCAGGAATTTCCCCGGGAGAAAAGCATAATTATTTAGTGGATCTTAAGAAAGACCAATTTGCATTTTTTAAACTTATGCAAATTGGAACCGATGTAGAAATTGCCACCTATGATCCCGAAGGAAATAAAATAGAAAATTTTGATAGCCCCAACGGTAAGAACGGATATGAAAATTTCAGCCTTAGAACTATTACAAATGGAAATTACAGGATTGAGGTGACTCCCGTTCAGGAAGAAGAAACACGTGGAGAATACACTTTACAGTTTGAGAAATTAAAACCTAAAGCCATCACTGCGGGAGAGCAGGTGGATGAGATTTTTGCGGCTTACGACAATTCTGAAACCCCCGGTGCTGCAGTGGCTGTGGTAAAAGATGGAAATATTATTTTTAAAAAAGGATATGGTTTGGCTAACCTGGAATATGACATTCCTGTTACCCCTTCCACTATCTTCCACATAGCGTCGATTTCTAAACAATTCACGGTTTTTTCAATTTTACTTCTGGAAAAGGAGGGAAAACTTTCACTGGATGACGATATAAGAAAGTACATTCCCGAAGTACCTGATTTTGGTAAAAAAATAACCCTTAGACATCTTGCCAATCATACAAGCGGCCTGCGTGATCAATGGACATTGCTGGCTATGGCCGGGTGGAGACTTGATGATGTAATTACAAAAGATCATGTTCTAAAACTGGTAAGCAAACAAAAAGACCTGAATTTTGATCCCGGAGCTGAATTTTCTTATTCCAATACAGGATTTACCCTTTTAGCCGAAGTGGTTGCAAGAGTTTCTGGCAAATCCTTTGCTCAATTTACTGAAGATAAGATTTTTGCGCCTCTTGGCATGACCAATACCTTATTCTATGATGATCACGAAAAGATCGTGAAGAACAGGGCATATTCTTATTACGCTGACAGTACAGGATATAAAAAAAGTGTGTTAAGTTATGCAAATGTGGGGGCCACAAGTTTATTTACAACTGTAGAAGACCTAAGCCTGTGGGCAATAAATTTCAGCAATCCAAAAGTAGGCGACACCGCCATATTTAATAAAATGAATACGCCGGCTGTATTGAATGACGGAAAAGAGTTTGGTGGTGCCTTAGGCCAGTTTGTAGGAAAATACAAGGGAATAAATCAAATTCAACACGGGGGAGCAGATGCAGGATATCGTACCTACCTCACCCGGTTTCCCGATGAAAATATGGCTGTTATTACCTTGGGGAATGAGGCGTCTTTTTCTTCAGGTACAATGGCAAATAAAGTTGTAGATATTTTTCTAAAAGATAAAATTAAAACTGAAGAAAAGCCTGTAGTAGCTGAAAAACCCAAAGAGGCTTTAGTGGTTATTACGCCTGAAGTTTTGGAAACTTATATAGGAGAATACGAAATGGCGCCCGGTTTGGTAATTTCCATTAGTGAAAAAAACGGAAAATTGTATGCCCAACCTACCAATCAACCAGAACTTCAAATGATACCTGAGTCTCCCACTGCATTTTCTATAGAAAAAACACCCGCTAGAATTGTTTTTAAACCTGCCAATGGTAAGGTAGAAAAGATTGATCTTGTAATGCCAGATCGTACTATGGAAGGAAAAAAACTGGCTCCTTTCAATAAATCTGGTGTGGATTTAGCTAGTTATGCAGGAACATTTCACAGTGAGGAACTTTCCACAGCATATATTTTAAAAGTGGAAAATGGAAAACTTGTTGCAAAACACAGCCGCTTAAGTGACATCGCTTTAACTCCTGTAAAACGGGATGCCTTTGCCGGTGATCAATGGTTTTTTAGCCAGGTAAATTTTGTGCGGGATGCAAATAAAGATATCACCGGGATAAAAGTTTCTTCCGGAAGGGTAAAAGATCTTATTTTTCAAAAAGTAAAATAAATCTGGTTTTAAATTTTTAATTAACTGGAGCTCAAGCTTCAAAATATAATTAGATACAGAATTATATTTGAAGAAAGCTGTTAATTACCCTTACCTGCAACATGATCGGCGTGGTAACCTCCCCGCTCTCCCATAGGTTGATCGGGTCCAACAGTAGTATCCTTTCGTGTCTGGTGTTCCATTTCAGAATTAATTTCGGCTCCTAACAGGATAATAAATGCGGTGAGAAATAACCAGAAAAGCATGATAATTACTGCTGCAAAGCTCCCGTACATTTCGTCATAACTTCCAAAATTCTTCACATACCAGGAAAAAAGCAAGGAACCTCCTATCCAAAGTACCGTAGCAATAACAGTTCCCCAGCTCACCCATTTTAATTCAGGATTATCCCTATCAGGTGCTTTCTTATAGATCACTCCCAGAGCAAAAACTATGATCAAACCAAGAACCAGCCATCTCACCCACCCCAGGACTGTTTCCAGTGTAGCACCTAAATTGATCTTATCAATAAAAGCCGGAAAAAGAACAATAATTACGATACTTAATAAGCCCAGGATTATTCCGCAGATCGTGAACAATAAGGTTATTCCCGTTCTTTTAAAGAAGCTCCTGTCGTCCTGTTCATTATAGGCTATATTCATTCCTTCAAAAAGAGCACTGGTGCCCTGGTTGGCACTCCAGATACTTAGCAGGATGCTAAATACAAGGCCCCATCCCAAAGTTTGGTCGGGTTTAGAAACTATTGGTTTTATAAAATTGTCAATCATTCCAGTAGCTTCTCCCGGTAAAAAACCCGATAAAGCGGAAATATGGCTTTCTATATCAGCAGGATTGGAAACAAGGCCGTAAATTGAGAGTGCAGCAACAAGAGTTGGGAACAGCGCCATAAAAAAGTAAAAAGCTACTCCCGCAGATACTATTTGAACGTGGTCTGCTTTTATTTGAGAGATGACCCGGGAGCCTATCTCCTTCCAACCTGAAGCAGGAATTTCTCCCGGCTTATCTGCATTATGTCCTTTGTGTCCTTTGGAAGTATTTTTTGCCATAGTTAATTTAACTTTTTTGGGTTTATTCTCAAGATAATACAAGCTCAAAAGACTCCTGCTTAAAGAATTATTAATTTTTAATTTGATATCCTAATCGCCTCTGTTCAATTTCCTATTATTCCCACAGTTTTTTCTTTATTGACCTGCCTCCCATTTCTATTTATCTAAAAATTATCCCAATTAATATTTAAGAAATGTGGAAATGGCTTATTTTCAACAAGTTTAGGCTCCGTCCCTAAGATTTATTGGTTCCCCCATGCCCAACAATGTCGGCAATTCAAATATTAAATTAACCTATGGTTTTATATGTCTTTAATTCAGAATGATGTTGTTGAAACGGTAGAAATTAAAAAACCTGCAGAAGCTGCGGGGCCTAAACGTGTATTGGGGGCGGCAGATGCTATTGCTCTTATTGTGGGAATAGTGATTGGAGCCGGAATTTTTCGAACTCCTTCACTTGTGGCGGGAAGCGTTGATTCCGGTGGATTGATGCTGCTGGTTTGGCTGGCAGGAGGGCTTATTTCGCTTGTAGGGGCACTTTGTTATGCAGAGCTTACCACCACCTTTCCAAATACAGGAGGGGATTATCATTTTTTGATGAGAGCCTTTGGTAACAAAACAGCATTTCTCTTTGCCTGGGCAAGAATGAGCGTGATCCAAACGGGATCCATTGCATTGCTTGCTTTTATTTTTGGCGATTATGTATCTCAAATCTATAGTTTCGGGGAATATTCTTCAGTGATCTATGCAGCCATTATAGTTCTTTTGCTCACAGCAATTAACATCGCTGGAATCAGGTTCGGGTCTGGTACTCAAAAGTTATTAACTACACTGGAGGTGCTGGGAATTCTGGTAATTATAAT
This sequence comes from uncultured Antarcticibacterium sp., assembly GCA_964639695.1. GTDB lineage: Bacteria > Bacteroidota > Bacteroidia > Flavobacteriales > Flavobacteriaceae > Gillisia. The sequence continues at coordinate 7,523 of CAZXEY010000035.1, forward strand.
TGTAGGTTTATTCCTGGTTCCCCAGGCTGCGAATGTTTCATTTTCATTCACTCCAATAGTAGATTCGGGAAATTCATTGGGTATGGCTATGGTATTCGTACTGCTCACCTTCGGGGGTTGGAATGAAGCTGCCTATATCTCTGCAGAAATGCGTTCAGGAAATAAAAAAATGGCGGTTGCATTAATCCTGAGCATCATCATTATAACATCAGTTTACCTACTCGTCAATTATGCCTTTTTGAAGGGGCTGGGAATGGATGCTATGGCGGGATCTCCTGCAGTAGCAGGAGATTTAATGGGATCTGCTTTTGGCCCTACGGGGGTATTGCTCATCTCGCTTATCGTCGCAATTGCCGCCATGACCTCTGCCAATGCAACTATATTTACCGGTGCCCGATCTAATTTTGCATTGGGAAGGGATTTTCCGGCATTTCGGTTTTTGGGCCATTGGAGATCGGGGGAAGCAGGTCCTGTAAATGCCTTTATGGTGCAGGGAATTATTGCTCTTTTCCTTGTTAGCTTCGGATTTTTCTCGCGTAGTGGGTTTGAAACCATGATTGATTATACAGCCCCGGTTTTCTGGTTCTTCCTGTTGTTGGTAGGGGTTTCCCTTTTTGTACTTCGTCATAAGGAACCTAAGCGAAAACGACCTTTTCCAGTACCTCTGTATCCTGTGCTCCCGCTCATTTTTTGTTTTACCAGTGCTTATTTGTTATACTCCAGTATTGTCTATACAGGCTGGGGCGCACTGGTGGGAATTGCCGTGCTGGTGGTAGGGATCCTGATCCTACTATTTAAACCCTCTGTTGCAAAATATCAATCCAAACCTGCATCTGCTAATGAATAACATATAGAAATAGCAATAACAATTAAATCTGAAAGCAATGAAAACATTAAGAAATTTTTCCGCAGTATTTATTTTTCTTCTAATCCTGGCCACACCTGCAGCCGCCCAGGAGCCAGACGTAATCTATGTTCCCACCAGTGAACTAACAGTAAATGCAATGCTTAAACTTGCAGGAGTAGATCCTACAGATGTTGTTTATGACCTGGGGAGTGGCGATGGCAGGATCGTAATTTCTGCAGCAAAAAATTTTGGTGCCAAGGGGGTGGGTATTGATATTGATCCTCAAAGGATAAAAGAGGCCAATGCAAATGCTGAAAAAGCAGGAGTTACAGACAAGGTAGAATTTATTCAGGGGGACCTTTTTGAATCTGATTTTAGCGAGGCAACGGTAGTCACATTGTACCTGCTAAGCCGCCTTAATGAACGGTTAAAACCAATGCTTTTAGAACAATTGAAACCAGGTACCAAAGTTGTATCACACGCATTTAGTATGGGAGACTGGGAACCAGAAAAATCGGAAATTGTTGATGGCAACAGGATTTATCTCTGGACAATCCCTGAGAAGGAATAAATTTTTAAGTTCAAGGCCCAAAATTCAAGCCTGTCTGCCGGCAAAGGCACAAGTCAGGGTTTAAGGTTTAAGGTTTATAAGCCTCGGGCATATAGCTTATTGCTTAGGGCCTATTGCCTATAGAATTGCATTTTCAATTTTCTACCAGATGCTTTAGGTCTATAAACACCTTAGGCCAGGTATTATCAAAAAAATCCTGATGATCTTCAGTAATATCAATTCCCACAGATAATTCAGTTTTACCGTTTAAATCCTTCAGCAGGTAAATTTCTTCGGCTCCTGCCCAGCTTTTTACCGCTTCGCTCTCCACATCTTCATTCCCATTCTTATCTACCATTCCCAGGTGTCTAAAAACCATTTTTTCGTTTTCTGTTTTCTCTTCGATCCGGGAAATCATACCCTCATTTTCTCCGTTCAAAAACAAAACTTTAGCCCCTTCCTGCCATGTTGTTTCTACTTTTGAACCTTCGCAAAATGCAGCGGTCCATTTGGGATAAGTATCCTTTCCCCAAAGAATTTCCCATACCCGCTCCCTAGGTGCATTAAGAATGGTTTTATACTGTTTATGTATCATAAAAAAACAAATTACCTGTATTTAAATTTACCAAATATTCAGAAACCCGCATTATAGTTAATTACCCGCAAAATAAAATTTATATGAAAAGTACCTTTTTCTATTGTTAAATTTCACCCAATACTGAAACATTTTTTGAAAAAGGCCGTCTATTAAATAGAACCTTCCCTACCGGTTTAGTAAAACATCAATCAAACCTGTGGACCATGAAAACAAGAGGAAATCTAATGGAAGAAAATTACAACTTAAAATCATACCTGTCTCAAATTAACTGGGACTGGATGTTTTTGAAGGGTCAGTTAATCCTTGGATTTATCCTGCTTGTCGCAGTGGTAACCTATTTACTGTGGTTTACCTGAGATTTTCCGTTCTCGATCTATGGGAAAATCCAAGCTTTTTTCATTTTTGTTGAGAATTAATTAAACAACTACAAAGCATAAAAAAAGCCGAAAACGACTTCAAATTTTCATTGAAGTCGTTTTCAACCTTTTTCTCTTCAAGTCTTTAGAAATTATCCAGAAGACCTTGTTTATAACATTGCTTTAAACAATTAACCACGTTTTACCGTACAGCCAATGGCTTTGGTAGTAGTAACCTTAGGTGGAGTTCCTGCCTCCAAAGAAGCAATAACATCTTCCACATATTTGGTTTTGTTGGGATTTTGATCCTGAGTATCATTATCAATAGCACCGGTATACACAATTTTATAGCCATCACTTTCCCTTTGAAGCAGGAATATATGTGGGGTTACCCGGGCACCATATTGATTGGTAATTTTCTGACCCTCATCAAACAGGTAAGGAAAAGTAAAACCTTTATCTTTTGCTTTTTCTTGCATTTTCTCAAAGCTGTCTCCCCTTGAAAATTCGGGAGCATTAGGATTAATCGCGACAACAGGGTATCCTTTGGATGAAAACTTTTTATCCAGCGCAACCAGCCTGTCTTCGTAAGCAATTGCATATGGGCAGGTATTTGCTGTAAAAACAAGAATTACACCTTTAGAACCGGAATAATTATCCAGGGAAACTGATTTTCCGTCGATATTTTTAAGATCAAAAGTTGGAGCCATTTCACCGGGTTCCAGAGTATTGATCTGGGCCTGAACTTTATTTTCGCCAAATGTTGGTATGTCCAGGAAAGTAAATGCAAGTGCAGCTGATACACCCACAAATAAAAAAATGAATAATGATGTAGTTTTCATGATTGATTATGTTTTAAATTTTTGATATTCTTTTGTTAGATCCTCATATGTAAATTCTTGTTCTAAAAATTTTCGTTTCTTACCCTTTACAAAAAGGGTCGCGGGTATTGCCCCACTCCAGGTTTTGTCAATTTTGTCAATATACTCCTGTTCATCTTTCTCGTTCAGCAAGAACACCTCATTTTTCATATTTTTCTTTTTGACAAAAGGAACAACTGACTTTTCGAGCCTGTTTTTAAAATCCACACTTACAAGTAGCACCTTTAATTTGTCAGTTTTCTTCTCCTTCTGCAGCTTTTCGAAATGTGGCAGCTCCTTAATACAGGGTGCACACCAGGTAGCCCAGAAGTTAACCACATAGGTAGTGTCTTTTCCCTTCTCCACACGCTTATAAAGTTCATCTACCGTTAGAAGTTTTACCTGCTGGGAAAATGCTCCCAATGGCAGGAAAAATATAAGGACCGGCAAAAGAAAAGATACGATTAGTTTCAATGGTATATATCTTATTTACTGCAATTTATAAAATAAAAGAATTGGAAATCAAAAAATTATTCAGCTTGTGGAAAAGAGTATGTTTAATAGTATTTCTCTTCCTGCTGATATTGTTTGACGGTTCAACCAGCATGTTGTTACATTATTGTCCATTTAAACAGGCAATCTACTTTCTCTTTGGTCCGCTTTAATTTTTTTCTCTTTCCTTCCCCAAAAATCTTGGTTTTTTAATAAATCGCATCAACTAAAAAGGAGCCATAATTTCATGACTCCTTTAAATCTTAGAATTTTATTATTTTCTACCGCTTAACCATCAGCAGCTTTCCAAAGGAAATTTCAGAATTTACCTCGTGTACAATATAAATTCCATTTCTTAATCCACTTATTTCCAGTTGTACAGATTGTGCGCCCGGTCCTATCTGAAAAGTTTTCACTACCGTTCCCTGTAGATTTACAATCTGAAACCTGGCAGCCTTTGTGACATTTAATGCTGTACTGATAGTAACAACATTTGAAGCAGGATTCGGATACATACTAATATTTTTCGTCAGCATATCTTTGAGACCATCTGCAGGACGAATATTCACTTCATTACTGTATTCCGAAAACTCATCAGAATCTTTAGCTTTTACTCTATAGAAATATGTAATTCCGGGTAGCAGCTGAGAATCTGTAAACGTTGTGGCATTACTTTCCAATTCAGCTATGGTTTCAAAAACTGTACGATTATTTCCCTGTTTCTTAGCTCGCTCTATAATATAGGCAGATTCATGAGCCGACTCATCCTGCCAGTGTAAAGCAACTGCACGTACATCTGTTAGTAAGGCATTTAAGCCAGTAGGAGCTAAAAGTGGAAGATCGATTGTACCAATGTTGCTCCAGTTTGAATCTTCTACTGAAGTACTCGTGGCTTTAACCCTGTACTCATACGTAATTCCATCTATTACAGCCGTATCAAAATATTCTTCTGCATTTCCTTCTAATGTGGCAATAGTTACAAATTCCACTTCATCTTCGCTCTTTCTTTCAATTACATACCCAGATTCCCCTGCCGAATTATCTTGCCAGTTTAAAGTTACCGAGAAAGTTTCTGTTAACTCAGCTTCCAATTCTGTTGGAGCTGTAATGAAAACGAAAGTATTTGCAGTAAGATCTGCTTCCGGAAAGGTCACGGGATTGTCAACAAGAATATGAAATTCTCCCGGAGAAAGAGCAATTGTGTTTGCTGTGGAATTCACTACAAATTTCTGTCCTGAATAAAAGTCGTACCAAGTCCCAGATTCCTGAAAATTAACCTCAGCATTGCCTTCAGTTACTCCAAAATTTCCGATGATTTGTACATTCATCACTTCGTGACTAATCGTGATGTTTCTAATCTTTCCGGCCGGAGTCCAGGAAAATTGTCCTTCCTCAAAAACGTCTGGAAAATCATTCACAAGATTTATCATAGCTGCTTTTGTTCCGTATAGTTTTAGGCGATCTTCATCCTGATCATAAGCAAGTCCGTCTGCACCGCTCCACGGAATTGGTTTATTTCCTGTCCTTCCGTTGTAGTCTATAGGATAATCATACCCCAGCTCCCCGAATTGCCAGATCATCTTTGGCCCGGGAACAGGATAATAAAATGCCGAAGCCAGTTTCACCCGCTCCAGGGCAGTTTCCATTTGTTGTATGTCGTAGTCTCCGCTACTCATACCCTGGTTAAGAGCTCTTACCATCAGGCGTTCCTCATCGTGACTTTCCATATAGGATATTAGATTTTTTTGATTCCATCCACGGGTACTTGATAGCGCCCAGCTAAGATTTTCAGAAGTATTTCCAACCACTACTTCACTATATTGATGGTTCAAATTACCCCACAACATAATACCGTAATCTGCAAGAACTTTTTCTTCGCTGTTATCGGCCAGGTGTTCCATAATTATATAAGCACCCGCATCTGTATTCCAGATAACGTCACTCATTCTCTTAAGAATATCTATTCGCGACTGGTCGTATGCACTCCAGGCTCCAACGTCATTAGGATTGTTCTGTTGGGTAAATCCTTTGGAAAGATCAAAGCGGTAACCATCGAATTTATATTCTTCGATCCAATAACGGTTAACATCATCGATGTAATTTTTAGTGTATTGGCTTTCGTGGTTCATGTCATAACCCACATTAAAAGGATGGGTCGCATCGGGATTGAACCAGGGACTGTTAGCCGCAGGTTTGTTATTGACCTTATCAAAATACATCTGCACCATCGGGCTTTGGCCAAACTGATGGTTAAGCACCATATCCAGCAGCACCACTATTCCCATTTCGTGTGCTTTATCGATGAAAGCTTTTAGATCATTCTTACTGCCGTAGTATTTATCTGGGGCGAAAAGATATGTAGGGTTATAGCCCCAGCTCTCGTTGTTCTCAAATTCCATTACCGGCAACAGCTCTATCGCATTTACTCCCAAAGATTTTAGGTAAGGCAGCTTTTCTATAACGGCTTCATAACTATGACGTTCCACGAAATCCCGCACCAGTAATTCATAGATCACCAAATCTTCATTTGCAGGACGTCCACCAACGACTTCAGGAAAATTCCACTGGTAGGGTTGCTGCCCTGTTTGTAAAACAGTGGCAATTCCATATTCAGTTTTATTGTAAGTAACAGGATTTGGATACACATGAGCCGGAATGTTTCCGTCGCTGTAGGGATCAGCCACTTTATCTGCATAGGGATCTCCAATTTTAATAGTTCCCTCTACCCAATATTGATATACATATTCTTTTTGCGTTTCAAGGCCTGTAAGTTCCAGCCAGAATGTCTCTCCATCTGGAGTCTGGTTCATTTGATAAACATCGCCGATTTGCCAGTTATTGAAATCCCCCACCAGGTAGACGAATTCTTTTTGCGGAGCCAGCAGCACTAAAGTAGCTTTTGTAGCATCTGCAGGATCATAATTGACCCCGTTTTCCATTCCTTCAGGAAGTGCAGCTATAGTATTTTGCTGGCGCAGGTAAACTGAAATGGTTTTCTCTGAGGAAACCGTATTACCATCTATTTGCGCAGTTACTTTTAACTGAATCTCTCCGGAAGTTGATAATTCATACTGAAAGCTGACCCTCTCAACATTAGTTTCCTGTGCTACCAATTGATATCCGCTACCCGTATTGACTTCCAGGCTGATGTTCTCTGCAACCCCCGAAGCTTCGGCACTAAATACAATCTGATCTCCGGATATTCCGAAAATTTCTGAAGCGGTAGGTGCTGTAAAGCGAACGTAATCTCCCGGATCTACATTTATGAAGATATCTCCGTCAGTTTCCGATTTTCCTACCTTTGTTCCATCGGCATTCCGGAAAACCATTCCAAGACGGAAAACAGGTACACCATCCTCTACAAAATAATATTCCCGAATAGAAGGTAAAGTAATACTCCATTTCCCGGGTTCGCCTTCTACGGCAGTCATTAATCCTATTCCGTCATCCTGTCCCCAGTTCCCTACTACATTGTTCCAGGCAGTTCCTTCAGGACCAGACAGTATGACTCCGGAATGCATATATACTTTTGTAGCATCTTTAAGACCTGAGACTCCTTTTGTAGCATCGTAAATAATTGTCACCTGCTCATCTGCAGTTGGGAATGCAGGATCAATTGTAACTATTTCTCCGGAAGCACCGCCAACCAGTTCGAAATAGTACTGCCGGGTAAAATCATTAAAACTAATATTGTAAAACCCCGGTATCACGGGGATATCTCCCCCTTTTTGGGTAGCAGTTCCGGCAGGGAATTCTGTACCACCCCAGTTTATATCCCAAATATTATCCACACGGAATTTTACCGCTCCCGTAGTGAGTTCAAAGTTCTCCAGGGTCCAGGAATGGCCATCGGCTCCTTTTTGCATAGGAGTGGAATTATCCCAACCTCCGGGAGTGGCACTTCCTACAATACCTACAGAATTGTAGGCAACCGGATTTTCTTTAGTGAAACTAAAAGCTCCGGTAAAGTCATTAAACTTGATGGTGTAATATCCGTTCTCCGGGATCTGGAGATCAGGACCTTTTAATTGTGCAGTGCCTGTGGGAAATTCACTTGCACCCCAATCTACAGCCCAGGCATCATTTGCTCGCCATTTAAAACCTCCTACAGTAAGATAAGTAGTAAGGATCCAGTCGTGCTGCTCCCCTGATACCAGATTCATTGGGGTGGAAGCATCCCAGCCTTTATCTGTAGCACTTCCTATAATTCCTATTGTTTCATAGGTGGGTGCATTCAAGATCTTGAAGAAATATTTACCTGTAACATCATTAAAAGTAACCGAATATTCCCCTGCAATTGTAACTATATCACTTCCTGAGGAGTATGCAGTACCTTCAGGAAAACTATTTCCACCCCAGCTTTTTACAGCCCAGTCATTATTGGCTACAAATTTTAATGCATTAGCTGTAAGGGTGATACTCTCCAGGGACCAGCTGTGAGGATCAATGGGATCTACGGTCATGGGCACAGAAACATCCCAGCCGGTTGTTGTGGCACTTCCTCTTATACCCACAGTTTCATAAACTGGCGGACTCAGGCCTTCAAAATGGTAATCTCCGTTAGAACTATTGAAATAGATCGTATAATAGCGGGTTTCGGGTATATAGATATCCGAACCACCTCTGCTGGCAGTTCCGGTAGGAAAAGCGGTTCCTCCCCAGTTTACATCCCAGTTATCATTCGCCCGGAATTTCAGGTATCCCTCGGTAAGCTGAACAGTTAGCATCCACTGGTGCGGATTATCTGCAAACTGTAATTCCATGGGGACTGAAGAAGTCCAGTTCCCGTTTGGTGTGGCCGGTCCAATAATTCCTACTGTTGGGTAGACCTCCTGCGCGATCCCGGTAAAAGAGATCAAAAGAATTACAAACAGGAATTTTAGTTTAAGAGTAATTGTTTTCAATAATATAGGGTTTAAATTAAACAATAAAAGGAAAGACAGCCTTTTTTGGCTTGTCTTTAAATTAGAATGATTCAGGGGAAGCTAAATTTATAAAAATAAGTGCATTACCGCCTATTTTTAACTATAAAGTTTCAAGGCAAAAACCCATTTTCAAACCTTTTCCATAATACTTCTTTTGCCACAAACCTTAACACATTTTCATTTTTGTGAAAAAATAAATCAAGACAGCTTTAAAATATTTTAAACGGAATAATAAATAGTTTTTCTTATTTTAAATTTTTAATCAACAAAATCTATCAATTGTGCGCCCGGTCCTATCTGAAAAGTTTTCACTACCGTTCCCTGTAGATTCAGAAAAGAGCACCAGAAATTAGCAGGAAACCCCTGGAAATCTTATATTTTGAAAATATAAATAGAAAAAAATAAATGATTGAAAAACTCTATAATTTATAAAATATGCGGTGCTCTTGGAATTTTTGGTTGTGTAGCAGTAATAGTTGCTGATATAATTGGAATAGCTCTTCATGAGAAGCATAATCCTATAAGTGATACGATAAGCATGTTGGCTATTGGGAAATATGCCTGGATACAGGATTATGGTCTGGACATTTTTGCTTTAGGTTTTTTGGCTCTTGCCGTAGGTCTTTATACCTGGAAACGTACCGGTATAAAATGGAATATTTGCCTGATCCTATTAGTATTCATATCCATAGATCTTGTTTTAATAGCAGAACATAACCAATATGCAGGAAGGCCAGGCTACACTATTCACCGAAAGCTGGTGTATATCCTAGCCGGATTGTTCCTGTTATTAAGTAGTTTGATAAGTTTTGATCTTAAACCCTTAAAAAAGTTTTTAAAATCATTTTCACTTTGGATAGCTTTTTTATGGCTCATTTCTGCTCCACTATTACCATTCATACCAGATACCTGGAATGGAGCTTACGAACGAGTAATTTCTATGTTGCTAGTCATTTGGCTATTTGTAATATCGTACCACCTATTTAAACTTTAAGGTTCAACATCTTCAGAAAACCTCACTTAAACCATATAATTTTAATAAGAATTGATTTTACGTATATCGACATCTCTGTAAAGGAAAAGTTCCGAAAAAGACAGCTTTAAAATGTTTTAACAGGAAAAATAAATAAAATGCAAAATTTTTCTTATTTTGATTCCTTAATCAACTAAACCCAGGATTTATGAAAAAATTAATTTTATTATTCGCTCTATTATTTTCTGTAAGTACTTCGTTTATTTCTTGTCGGGAAACTGCTGAAGAAGAAAGAGCAGAAGAAGCGGCAGAGGCGGTCGAGGAAAGAACAGATGAAATCGAAGAGGCAGCCGATGAAATTGAAGATGAGTATTAAAGGTATAATCAATCTTAAATCTTGCTGAAGCAGACGAAAAAAAAACCAATAGGTGTTCCCATCTATTTAATCGTAATTTTTGCCTGCATTTTAATAGAAAAAAACTGGTTATAGAATATTTTTTTAAAAGGCTGCCCATAAGGGTAGCCTTTTGTTTTTAGATAAGTACTGAGCTTACCAAATAATAATTTTTAAAAACAAATTATAAAAGCCATGTATAATCTCGAACATTTTCAAACACAAATTGCATTTTATAAGACTGATAAAAATTACAGGTCCCTAATATTTTTTAATTAAAACCTATCACATTTAGATGTCTAAACTATCCTTATCTGACGATTTTGGCCCCTTTCTTCCCTCTCCTTTCATCGGGAAAACAGTCTTTTAGAGCCGATTTTCCTGCAAAATCGGGTAAAATAATGTTAAAATATAGCTAATTGTTAATAACTCTTTCTATCTCAATTTAAGAAGACAGTAACTGAAAAATTAGGAATTGTAAAAAAAAGGCTACAATTCAAGATCCTAAACCTATTTTCTTTAATATTTATTTAAGAATGAGCTGTTTACACTTTGTTACCTGGAGTATTACTATCGAATTTTGGAATTACTATTGTGTTATATTTATTATACCAAAACCCCAGATTATGGAAACCGAAAAAAGAAATACCCGAGATAAAGAAGTTGACAATAATTATGTCAATGAGATAAATGGTGACTGGATGGTTTTTAAAGGACTTTCTATTTTAGCCTTGATAATGTTTTTAGGATTGCTTGCTTATTTTATGTGGTTCATCAATTAAATAGATTTCCTTCAATTCATATAATAAAACCATTTTTAACCCGGCTAGCTATTTACTTTATTTTTCACAACTAGCCTTTAGCTCTTTCACGTCAAACTTTTGCTTTTTAAAATATGCAGGGAGTTTTACAGTCTTAACCAATACGCCTATTCAATCATCTTTTTTACCTGAACAGGAACTTAAACCACTGACCAAAGTTCTTTTTCCAGATAAAAAAATCTGAAGGCATTAACGTTTTAAAATTAATATTTTCACGTATTTCCTCTAACGAACTACCTGCAACATATTCCAGGCTTTTCCATTTTTCAGGTTCCAGGTAAAAGAAATTCTGGTAATTTCTATAGTTATCCTTACTCACTGTCCGCCATTTTTCGAGAAAATCTTCGGTGTCCACTTCATCAGAATGTCCCCAGTTTGAAAATTTTTCACGAATTTGTGTTTCAGTTCGTGAGACGCATTCGTGCAGCAATAGATTTTTGGTATAGATCACTCTTTCCCCGGTATTTCTTCCAACCTTATAATTTGGATAATTAGTGGCATATTTTTGATTCCTCGCTTTATCTACATACAATATTCCCTCCTCCAAATATTTATATAGGTTGACGGTAAAACCACAAATTTGTATTTTGTTCTTTTTAGGATGGTCAAGGAAGGGATCGAGTTTTCGCAAGTCCTTTACAAAATTGTTGAAATCGACAAAATATTCATCACAATCTACCTGAACAAGCCAATTCCCTATTCCCATCTCCAAAGCAAGCAGGTGGCGTTCCCTTACTTCATTCTGCATCGCCGTTAACTGCGGATTGTAAAAGTCATTTCGGTAGATTTGAACTTTTTTATCGACATCCATCTGTTCCAGCCAATTAAAAAACTCCGGGTCTACCTCAAAGTTTCCTCCTGTCCACGTTTTAAAATTTTCATCCAGAGCTATAAATATGGAATCTGCAGTTTCATATACAGCGGGTATTGAAGTTTTGAGCAAATGATAGTCATAAGACATCAGGAAACCAACTTGAATCTTCTTCATTTTATGGGGATGGAGAATTTTAGAAAGTAAAAATAGAAACATTTGCATTTACCGGCTAGTTCCATATGATAAAATATAAATCAACCCACAACCATTTTTCGGCATTATACCGGTATCCTTCCTACCTGCCTATTTGCTTAAACCATTCTATTAGGGCTTGTTCTAGAAGATTACCCAAATTCTCATTTGCTACAAAAAAGAAATTACCTCTAACCACAGGAGGCTTTATAAATAAACCTCATTAAAAGTTCCTGCCAGTTACCAAAAACTTTTGGAATAAATCATCCCGCGTATAACTTATTAGTTCACAGATAAAAAGGGGAATTTTCCCCTAAAGATTTCTTCAAACAACAAAGCAAACTTCCAAATTTTATTTTTAGATTTAACACAGTTTAACAACTGTTAATTAGCTATTTATGAAAAAGCCTTACAAGAAGATCATTTTATTCTCAGTGCTGGGAGTTGTGATAATAGTGGCAGGAATGGTATTTTATTTAAAATTTATTTTGCCCCAGGCCGAAGAAGCTCCCTATCTTGAAATAGCAATTGTTCCCGAACGTATAAAAAGAGGAGAATATCTTGCAAATAATGTCGCCATTTGTATGGATTGCCATTCGGCACGGGACTGGAATAGATTTTCTGGTCCGCTTAAAGAAGGTACTTTAGGTATGGGAGGAGAATATTTTGGTCCGGAATTCGGATTTCCGGGTTCCTATTATGCCAAAAATCTTACACCTGCAAATTTGGGAGAGTGGACAGATGGGGAAATTTTTAGGGCTATTACCACCGGTGTAGACCGGGAAGGGAAGGCTTTATTCCCGGTGATGCCTTACCTCAATTACAGGAAAATGGATAAAGAAGATATTTATGATATTATAGCTTACCTGAGAAGCCTTCCCGTTATTGAAGATAAGGTCCTGCCTTCAAAATCAGATTTTCCAATGAATTTTATTATTAATACTATACCGGGTAAAGCAGATTTAAGTGTGAAGCCCGATCCTAAGGATCAGGTAGCTTATGGAGCCTATCTTGTTAATGCTGCGAGCTGCATAGAATGTCATACCCAGGTGAAAAGAGGACAGTTAATCCCCGAGCTGGCTTTTTCCGGCGGAAGGGAATTTCCTATGCCCTTCGGCATCATTAGATCTCCAAATATTACTCCCGATGTAGAAACCGGGATTGGCACCTGGAATGAAGAAGCCTTTGTAGGTCGTTTTAAAGCTTACCAAAATCCTGAAGCCGCACCACAGGTAAAAGAAAATGATTTTAATACCCTTATGCCCTGGACTATGTATGCAGGGATGAAAGAGGAAGATCTTAAAGCCATCTACGCCTATCTTTCTACCTTAAAACCTATAAAGAACGACGTGATAAGAATCTCTTCATTATAAGAAGCATTATTTAAAATTAGGGATCAACAGAGATTTTTTTATTTTAGCGGCTTAACTGCTACTTATGAAAAAGATCCTTTTCCCATTTCTATTGCTTTTAATTTTTTCTTCCTGCTCTAAAAAGGAAACTGAAGAGGAAATCGTGGAGAAATTTGCCATAGAAACCCTGGTAGGAAGCTGGGCCTATGACACGGTTACTGTAAATAGTGAAACAGGAATGTATCCACACCGGGAGGATTGTTATAAAGACCATTTTATCATCCGTCACAACGAGGGCAACTGGAACGATTTTACTGAGACCATATATCTTGATGATAACTGCGCAAACCAGGGCACCAATCTGGAATGGGAACTAAAAGGAGACCTTTTCAATTTATACTGGGGCGAGCAACTTGTAATTACCTATAAAATCCTGTCTGTTACTTCCAATACTCTTTCTTTTCTGTACAATGTGGACATTGATAATGATGGTCGCAAGGAGGAAGTTACCATTAATGCGGTAAAATATGATCCCTTTAATAACTTCGGAAATTAACAGCTGCAGATTATTTTTTCTTCTTTTCTGAATTCTTTTTTTTTACCCGTAGCGGCAGTTTTCGAAATCTGGGTCAATCACAGCGGCAAAATTTTTATAAATACTCTGCGGAGCATATTTATTTATAGGGCCACAGATTTGGCTCTAATAAAAAATCTATCTGTCTATTGCTACAGAGAAATTCCCATCTGATATTGTACGAATTGATTCTCCCACCATATTTTGTGCTCTAAAAGAGAAATTTCCGCTCAAAAAATTCCCGTTATCATTAATGATTTCTATAAAAGCCCCATTGCTTACATATTCATTTCTGGTGGTACTCCAAACTTCCTGCTGTAAAGCTTCTGAATAATTGATCCAATTTCCATTAACAAAAGAGTTTTCGTTGAGATAAGTGCGGTTTCCTATAAGATAGATATTCGCACCCCTATAATTAAGAATTAGGAATTCCACCGTTTTTCCTTCAGCAGTACTCGCCTTTACTGATAAATTTATCGAACCATATTCGGTAAGATGTTTTCTACATTCTATAAATGAATTTGAATTTTCAATCCTGTAAGGTTCTCCATCTACTGTTGCTGTTAAAATTTCCTCCTGGATTTCAGGTAAGTTATCCTCCTTGCTGCATCCTGCTATTAATAATGAGAGGATACAAATTAATGCCCGGTTTAAAAGTAAATTTTTCATAAGTTCACCCTTTAAATGAACTTTGAAAGTAGCTTAATACTCTAAATTTTAACAGGGGAAAAACCCCGTATTTTTTGTTTTAAACAACACATTATTAGTTCGTTATGGCTTATAATGCAAAATAGGTATATCTCATTTTAATGTACGATGGCGAAGCTTCAACAGCCGCAATTGCAAGATTTTAAACGAAGAAATTTTGAAAAAGCAGTAACAATTACATCCACAAACCGTCAGGTATGGAAGAATACCATTTAAACTTAACCTCCAGGATTTACGATGAGCTTTTTAACCCGTTTTGAGCATTTTTTTATTAAAGTAAAACAGAACCGATGGATCTGGCTTTTTTCTATTTTTTGCAGGGTGACCCTCGCCTTAGGTTTTTTTGCCGGAGGATTTGTCAAAATTATTGATGAAAGGTTTGCCAGTGGCCTTTCCATCATTCATCCCATGGGTTCTTATTTAAATGCGCTTCACCATACCGGTTATTATTATACGTTTATTGGAATTGCTCAATTACTTGCAGCTATATTTCTACTAATCCCACGATTCGTATTTTTAGGTGCGCTGTTGTATTTTCCTATCATCCTCAATATTTTCATCCTTTCTTACGCAGTTCGGTTTGAAGGTTCCCTATTAACTTCTCCTTTAATGCTCCTGGCAAATATATTCTTACTGTGCTGGCACTATGACAGGCTTAAGTTTTTATTGCCAATAAAAGATCCGCAGCCAGTAAACCTGCCACGCCCCATTACCTATACCTGGAAATTTCCGGTGAAGTTTGTCCTGGGCTCAGCGCTTGCTGTAGTGACTATTGTTGCCGGGGTTATATCAATGGGTACCTATGCAGTAATGCCCGAAAATTCAATATCTGATTGTACAGAGAGATACGCAGGAACTAACAGAACCAATGCTGCAGCTGAATTTTGTGATTGTGTACATAACCAGGGGCTTCCGCTTGACACCTGCCTTGCCAATTTTGAAAAATCCCCAGATGATATAGTGGTAAAAAAATAAAAACTCATCCTGGTGTTCGGTGCTTGATCTAAAATATCCTTAGATAACTGTCAATGGGAGCTTATTGCTATTATTAAAAAGGTTTACTGATAACTGGAAAAACCGGAATAGATGTCGTACAATTCGGCAGTAAAACTAATGATCAAGATCCTTCTGATTTAGGTAATATATTACGCCACTTTCCATTTTCGGCATATTCCTTTATTCTGTTGTTGCGCCGTTTTAAAAAACCGGTCATATAAGAAGTTAGAAATAAAGTATTCGCAAGTTTTCCCAGCAGCCCAAATGGCGAAGTAAAGATAAAAACATCTTTCATTAAAGTCCCTCCCTCTTTTGCTATAAAATAGTGCTCGTGCCGCAGACTTTTGAAAGCCCCCTTTTGCATTTCATCTGCAAAAAAATAAGGCCGGTCATAGTCTGTTATTTTTGAGGTGAGTTCCTGCATGACGCCCACATGTTTCCCCCGCCACGTAACAGTCTCATTTAATTCTATTAATCCCGTGGTTCTACCTGCAATTGCTTTTTCATTGGAGCCTACAAAATTGCTCTGGAAATCAATACTTCTTGATAGATCAAAGACAATCTTATTCGAAGCATTAATTAAAGTTTCTAATTTAATAACAGGCATAAGTATTTAATTTAAGGCTCTTTAAAACCGGAAATTAGCAAAACAGGATTAAACCTAATCGATTAGTCCTCCTCATAATTAAAGATCTCTTCTATAGGAAGTTTAAAAAGCCTGGAGAATTTAAAAGCTGTAGGCAAACTCGGGTCAAACTTTTCTTTTTCAATAGCATTAATTGTTTGCCGTGATACTCCAATAATATCTGCCAGCTCTTCCTGGGTGTAATTCTTTTCTGCCCGCAGGATTTTTAACCGGTTTTTCATGAGTACCTTTTCATATTCAACGTGATACATACCGAATAGGTTATCCCAATAAATAAGATCAGGTGGCTTATTTCGGCATTATAACCAATGAGATCGGTTACATCGAGTAAGGAAATCGATAAACCCACAACCACTGCCAATCCCAGGGTAAGGGCCAGAGATTCCAAATGTATCTTTCGTTCCAGTTCATCGAACGATCCAGTGTTTGGAAGCCGCTCCAAGGCAGGATGAAGGCGCCACTTGGCGTCGGCCTGTCCTCTGAAAACCCAGCCCGGCAGGTTCCGGCTCAGCCATTCGAGGTTCG
>CAZXEY010000036.1:0-6697 GCA_964639695.1 uncultured Antarcticibacterium sp.
AGTAAAATGCAGGAATTCGATAAAGGTTTTGGATTGGGCATGTATCCTATCTCTTTTTATAAGCAGGATAAGCTTATTGGCCATACCGGCAGTATTGACGCTTTTGCTACTATGCTGGCTTATTCCCCTGCAAAGAACATAAGTATTGCTTATTCCTCCAACGGCACAAATATGAACATGGACGAATTGATGGAAGGTGTTTTTAGTATTGCTTTAGGAAATGAATACACGCTTCCTAATCTTGCAACACTAAAATTAAATGCGGAAGATTTAGAACCATTTAAAGGAATATATGCAGGAGATAACTTCCCTATTAAAATTGAAATCTTTATTGAAGATGAGGTGTTGATGGCACAGGGAACAGGCCAACCAAAATTTCCTCTTGACGCTATAGATAAGAACAAGTTTAAATTTGATCGTGCGCGGTTAACTATGGAATTCCTTCCTGCCGAGAACAAGATGATCTTTATCCAGGGTGAAAATAAAGTAGAGTTAAATCGGGAGTAAATTTGCAGGAATAGGGGGAACCGGATATAAATCTGGTTCCCCTATTTTGTTTTAAAGAATTTCTGCAACTTTTTCATTTACCCATTCCAAAAATCTTTCATCTTCTTCTGTAAATGGGTCGGCGGTATGAGAATCAATATCTATCTGGCCAATATTTTCACCATTAACAAATAGTGGAACAACAACTTCTGCTTTTACATTTATGCTGCAGGCAATATAATTATCCTGTGCCTTTACATCGGGAACTACAAAGTTTTGGTTAGAAACAGCAACCTGTCCGCAAATTCCTTTTCCAAATGGAATAATAGTATGATCTGTAGGTTCGCCGGCAAAAGCTCTTAATTTTAATTCTTCCTTATCACCGTTCCTAAAATAAAAACCAACCCAGTTATAGTAGGAAATATTTTCCTGAAGCACTTCGCAAACCTTTGTTAATCTTGTATCTACGGAAAGATTTTCTTCCTGAAGCAGGGAAGAAACCTCCTGTTTTAATTTTTCAAAAGACATAGCTTATTATTTTGTGTAAAAGTATTTAATTAAAGCCTTTTTCCGCTTCCAAATTTCTATATTTTTGTTAAAATAGGTGGTCCCCTTGATTGAATTAATTAAGAAATATAGATCGGTTTTCAGGTTCATAATAACTTTTTTGGGGAGTTATCTAATTTTTTCGTTGATCTATAACATCTATCTCGAATCCTTTAGCCCAAAAGAATATTATCCAGATTTTTTTACTCATCTTGTAGCTTTGCAGAGTGAATCTTTTGTTGAAGCGATGGGATACACAGCACAGGTTACCCCGCACCCCGAAGAAGCTTCAATGCAACTTTTCGTGGGTGGTAATTCCCTGGTGAGAATTGTAGAAGGTTGCAATTCCATTAGTGTTATCATTCTGTTTACATCTTTTGTTTTATCCTTTTTCTCAAATTCAAAAATTACCTTCCTTTATATTTTGGCAGGAGCTACCATAATTTATGTAATGAATGTAGTTCGTATAGGCTTATTATCTATTGGGGTTTTTGAATATCCACAGCATACAGAATTTTTGCATAGCATCATTTTTCCGTTAATTATTTACGGTACAGTATTCCTGCTCTGGTTGATTTGGGTGAGGATATTTACAAAATCAACAATCAATGAAAGCCAGGTATAGGGTAGCAGGAATTAGTTTTTTAGTGGTCTTGTTGGTCCTTATAAGGTTTTATGAGCACTTTCTTTTTTATGACCCTCTTATTGTTTTTTATAAATCTGAATATTTGCATGGACACTTGCCGTCCCTTTTACGAGGTAAATTATTGCTTTTTACCGCAATTCGATTTCTTCTCAATACGCTTATTTCTCTTGCCATTATTTATGTGGCATTTCTTGATAAGAGCATCGTAAAATTTTCATTACTGCTTTACCTCATTTTATTTGCTGTTTGTTTTTCAACGTATACGTTCCTTATTTATACTATTGAAAACCAGAACTTGATGGCCCTTTTTTATGTGAGGCGGTTTCTTATACATCCTGTTTTTGTGATTATACTGTTACCGGCTTTTTATTACCACCGCCTCAAGAGCCGCAGACTTAAAAGGAACAACGTGAACTCTGCCAATCCGTAAAAATACTGAACCTCAATAATTTGGGTTTGAAACCTTTAAATAACTCAATCTCATCAGCAATTGAATTTTTTAGTATATTTGCCTGTAAATGAGAAAGAATTTTCAAAAGACTATTTCTTCTGTGCTGGCGCTATTAGTGTTGGTATCAACTTTTTCATTTGCCATTGAAAAGCATTTCTGCGGAAGTATGCTTGTGGATATGGCCATTTTTTCTGAAGTAAAATCCTGTGGAATGGATATGGAAGGGATGAAAAATTCCGGTATATCTGAAGATTCCTGCTGTACCAATGAAAAGATTGCTTTAGAAGGACAGGATGAACTAAAGATCTCCTTTAATTCACTGGATCTTGATCAACAGGTTTTCCTAACATCCTTTACTTATTCTTATTTAAATATTTTTGAGGGCTCGCCTCAACAGCATATACCTTTCGGGGAATATTCTCCACCTTTGCTGGTATTTGACATTCAGGTACTGGACCGGGTATTTCTTATTTAAAATTTTATTGATTTTTAGCCTCCGATTCTTCGGAAGGACTATTACTGGCTGCACTTAAGCCTGTGATCCGTTTTTAAGGTTTTTTCAATAAAATTAAAATATGTTCAGCAAAATTATAACGTACTTTTTGTACAACAGGTTAGTAACCATTCTTCTGTTAATCTTTTTTATTGGCTGGGGAATGATCACTGCACCTTTTGATTGGGATACGGGAGTTCTTCCCAAAGATCCTGTACCTGTTGATGCTATTCCCGATATTGGGGAAAATCAACAAATTGTTTATACCGAATGGCCGGGGCGGTCTCCGCAGGATATCGAGGACCAGATAACCTATCCTCTTACAGCTTCTTTATTAGGGATTCCCGGAGTTAAATCCATCAGGAGTACCTCGATGTTTGGCTTTTCAAGCATTTATGTAATTTTTGATGAAGATGTAGAATTCTACTGGTCCAGGACCAGGGTTCTCGAGAAACTGAATTCCCTTCCTTCAGAATTACTTCCGCAGGGGGTAAATCCTGCTTTGGGACCCGATGCAACTGCTTTGGGCCAGGTGTTCTGGTATACCCTGGAAGGTAGGGATCCTGAAGGAAATGTTACGGGCGGCTGGGATCTTCACGAACTTCGAAGGATTCAGGATTACTATGTAAAATTAGGATTAAGCGCGGCACAGGGAGTTGCTGAAGTAGCCTCTGTAGGTGGTTTTGTTCAGGAATATCAAATAGATGTAAATCCCGATGCTCTTAAAGCTTTTAATATTGGAATTGACCGGGTGATGATGGCAGTTAAAAATTCTAATCGTGATATTGGGGCTAAGACTATGGAGATCAATAAAGCCGAATACCTGGTTCGGGGACTTGGCTATATTAAATCTATTGAGGATATAGAGAATACAGTCGTAGCTGTAAATAATAACACTCCTGTTTTAATAAAAGATCTTGCTAATGTTACCCTGGGACCTGCCGAACGGCGTGGAATTCTTGATAAGGGAGGAGCAGATGTGGTAGGAGGAGTTGTCGTTGCTCGCTATGGATCAAATCCACTGGAAGTTATAGAAAATACCAAAGAAAAGATCGAGGAAATTTCAATTGGATTGCCTCAAAAAGTCCTGGAAGATGGTACAGTAAGTAAATTGACGATAGTTCCTTTTTATGACAGGACAGAGTTAATCCAGGAAACCATTGGCACCCTGGAAAGCGCACTTTCAGACGAGATCCTTATAAGTATTATTGTAATTATAGTGCTGGTATTAAATTTAAGAGCTTCTATTCTTATTTCCAGCTTACTACCTGTTGCGGTTCTTATGACCTTTATAGTGATGAGGTATTTTGGAGTGGACGCTAATGTCGTGGCGCTATCTGGTATTGCAATTGCTATTGGAGTAATGGTAGATGTAGGAATTGTTTTTGTGGAAAACTCGATCAGGCATCTGGAAATGAAAAAGAACGTTGGTGCTAAAGGGAAGGAATTACTGGCTGTTATTCAAAAGGCAACTATAGAAGTAGCCCCGGCTGTAACAACTGCTTTGGCAACTACAGTAGTAAGTTTTCTTCCGGTTTTCTTTATGGAAAATGCAGAAGGAAAACTATTCCGCCCGCTTGCTTTTACCAAGACCTTTGCCCTTGCAGCATCTTTCCTTATTGGTATTATGATCCTACCAATGCTTTCTTACTATGCTTTTAATTTCCGGTTGGATAAAGCGAAAGGTAAGAGGATCTGGAATATTATTCTGGTGGTGGCAGGATTGATCCTGGCTATTTATTTTAGTTTTTGGTTACCAATTGTCTTAACGATTATTGGAATTATAAGGCTTCTGGAAGATCGGAATCCTGAATTTCTGGGAAGATATTCAGATAAAATTACTTTAACCATTATAGTCGCCACCTCGCTGTTCTTTTTAACCCAGGTTTGGCTTCCTCTAGGGTATCAGAATTCCGTTATATCAAATTATTTATTTGTTATTGTTCTTTTGGCAATAACTCTTCTGGTTTTAATGGGAATTGTTAAATTTTACAGCCACATCCTAAACTGGTGCCTCCTTAATAAAGGTAAGTTTATGTTATTGCCTTTAATAACCATCTTCTTTGGATTAATCATCTGGTTAGGTTTTCCAAAGGTCTTCGGATTTGTGGCCAATGGCTTCGACAGGGTGGGTGTAAATGTTCGCACAACATCAGTGTGGTCAGGGCTTTCACATACTTTCCCCGGGGTAGGAAAAGAGTTTATGCCTTCTCTTAACGAAGGAAGTTTCCTGTTGATGCCAACCGCGATGCCTCATGCGGGTGTTGAATTTTCAAGAGAAACTTTACGTCAGCTGGATATTGCTGTTACTGCAATTCCCGAGGTAGAAATTGCAGTTGGAAAGTTAGGAAGAATAGAAAGTGCTTTAGATCCTGCGCCAATTTCAATGTTTGAAAATGTCATTAATTATAAAACTGAATACATTACTTCTGCACGTGGGGTACCTGTTGCTTTTAAAGTAGATGATGAAGACAGGTTCATTCTCAAAAATGGAGATACAATAACCCACGAGCTGGCGCTGGAAAGAGGGATAGGACGAGAACAACTTATTCCCGATGAAGATGGAGAATACTTTAGGAACTGGCGTGATCACATTAATAGCCCCGATGATATCTGGGAGGAAATTGTAATGCGGACAAAATTACCGGGAATTACTTCGGCTCCAAAATTACAGCCTATAGAAACAAGGCTTGTGATGTTGCAAACAGGAATGCGGGCTCCCATGGGAATAAAAGTTTATGGTCCCGATCTTCAAATAATACAGGATTTTGGACTGGAACTCGAAAATATTTTAAAGGAAGTTCCATCTGTTAAAGCTGAAGCTGTTTTTGCAGATCGTACTGTTGGTAAACCTTATCTCGAAATTGATATTGACAGGAATGCTATTGCCCGCTATGGTTTAAGCGTGGAAGATGTACAGCAAACGATAGAAACTGCTGTTGGAGGAATGGATATTACTACCACAGTAGAAGGTAGGGAGCGTTTTCCTGTAAGGGTAAGATATCCAAGGGAATTAAGAGATGATCCTGAAAGTATAGCGCGAATTCTTGTTCCTACCATGGATGGTGCACAGGTACCTTTAGGAGAGCTGGCAGAGATCATTTATACCAGAGGCCCCCAAATGATCAAGAGTGAAGATACTTTCCTTGTGGGATATGTGCTTTTTGATAAACGGGAAGGTTTTGCTGAGGTTAACGTGGTAAATGATGCGCAGGAGATAATTGCAGATAAAATTGCTTCAGGGGAACTTGAAGTTCCTGCGGGAGTCACTTTTAAATTTTCGGGTAATTACGAAAATCAGGTACGTGCAGCAAAAAGACTGGCCATTGTTATCCCTATAAGTTTAATAATCATATTCCTGCTGCTTTATTTTCAGTTTAAGACGATAATTGCTTCTACGATACACTTCTCAGGGGTGTTTGTGGCCTTTGCGGGAGGTTTTATAATGATTTGGCTATACGGGCAGGAATGGTTTATGGATTTTGCTATTTCGGGGACGAATATCAGGGACCTTTTCCAAATGGGCACAATAAATTTAAGCGTGGCAGTTTGGGTAGGATTTATTGCACTTTTTGGAATTGCGACGGATGATGGGGTTCTTATGGGAACTTATATTCATCAGGTTTTTGAGAAGAGAAATCCCCAAACGGTAAGCCAGGTAAGGGCAGCGGTAATGGAAGCGGGTTCAAAGCGGGTGAGGCCTGCAATGATGACAACTGCGGTAACTATAATCGCTCTTTATCCGGTTTTAACTTCAACAGGAAAAGGAGCAGATATCATGGTACCCATGGCTATTCCTATTGTTGGAGGTATGATAATCCAAATAATGACCATTTTTGTGGTGCCTGTTTTGCAGGCTTACTGGAGGGAGTCGGTAGTTATAAATAACCCGGAATCTCAGGTGCCTGAGCATTTAAACGAATTTTAGAAAATGAGAAAATATATAAAATATAGATCGCTTATTTTGTTAATGTTGATCCTCGTGATTGCCAATAACAAAGCGACAGCGCAGGAACTGGATGATTATTTAGTTATTGCGGCCGATAATAATCCTGAATTAAAAGCAGCTTATTTA
>CAZXEY010000036.1:6707-23609 GCA_964639695.1 uncultured Antarcticibacterium sp.
ATGCAACAAGCTCCCCAGGTGTCTAGTTTACCGGATCCTACTTTAACGATGAGCGCTTTTGGAAGAATGGTTGAAACAAGACTGGGAGCCCAGGAGGCACGATTTTCTTTAATGCAGATGTTTCCATGGTTTGGAACTCTTGAGGCAAAGGAAAATGCGTCAGTTTTAATGGCAGAAGCTCAATTTCAGCAATATTTAAATGTGCGAAATCTTCTTTTTCTTGAGATAAGGAAATTGTATGCTGAGTTGTATTCCATAAGGGAAAATATTGAGATCAAGGAAGAAAACATCAGGATCCTCGATTCCTACAGAGAACTGGCTTTAAGCGGCTTCAGAAGTGGAAATTCTCCTATGGTTAATGTGGTTAAAATTGATATTCAAAGAGAATCAGCTATTACAGAAATCCAGATCTTACGGGATTTACTTGAACCCCTGGAAACTGAATTTAACCTGATGTTGAATAGAGAACCAGGTCTTCCTGTACCGGTAAAGGATACGTTGTTGCTTAATTTTGAAGTTCCCATAATGGAACCAACAGGTATTAATTTTAACAATCATCCAAGTGTGGCGGTGTTGGAAAAGCAAAAACAGTCTTATGATGTACAGCAAATTGTCGCAGAAAAGGAGGGTATGCCAATGGTTGGATTGGGAATAGACTATTCAATAATTTCAGAAAGGATGGACGCAAACCCCGAAGGAAACGGGCAGGATGCAATAATGCCGATGGTATCTGTTAGTTTGCCTATTTTCAGAAAGAAGTACAGGGCTGCAAAAAAAGAGGCTGCTTTTATGTCCCAAAGTATGGTGGAAGAAAAGCAGGCACAGGTTAACGATCTCTACAGCAACTACAAAAGAAGTTTGTATGAACTAAATAAATCGCAACGACTGATAGAACTTTATGACAGGCAATTAAAAAGTTCTGATCAGGCAAATAGTTTATTGATTTCTGCCTTTAGTACAGCGACCGGAAATTTTGAAGAAGTTTTACAAATGAATCAGGATATTCTTGCCTTACAAACGGAAAAAATATCAGCCATCACAGAAGGATTTGTTGCACAGGCAAGGCTGATTTACTTATTATCATTAAATGAACAGATATGAAAACTGATAAAAAAAATATATTAAAAACAGCAGGTATCCTTGTTATAGGGATCTTGTTTGGCTGGTTCCTATTTGGAACCGGGGATAACGAAGTTGAAGTTTCTCATGAACATTCAGAAATTGCAGAAGGTCAGGTTTGGACATGCTCAATGCACCCACAGATAAGGCAGACAGAACCGGGGGATTGTCCTATTTGCGGTATGGATCTAATTCCGTTAGAAACTGAAGAAATTGCAGGAACAGGATACCAGATGAGTGAAAATGCTCTAAAACTGGCGAATGTGCAGACACAGGTTATTGGTGGAGCAAGTGGGGAAAAAGAAATCAGGTTAAACGGGAAAGTGCAGGTTGATGAAAGAAGTGCTTTTGTGCAATCTTCTCATATCCCCGGAAGGATTGAGAAACTGGCTGTAAATTTTACCGGTGAGAAAGTACAGCGAGGGCAGGTATTAGCCACAGTTTATTCTCCGCAACTTGTGACAGCGCAGGAAGAACTGTTGCAGGCTTCACGAATTCGTGAAAGCCAGCCTGAACTTTTTGAGGCAGCCAAGGAAAAATTGCGCAGCTGGAGAATTGGACAATCCCAGATCGATCAAATTATCTCCAGTGGAAAATCAATTCAGAATTTTCCTATTCGTGCCGATGTTAGCGGGGTGGTTACTGAAAAACTGGTAGATCTTGGAGATTATGTGGAAAGAGGTTCTCCAATTTATCAAATTGCAGATCTTTCACAGGTATGGGTGCTTTTTGATCTTTATGAGAGCGATCTTTCCTGGGTAAACGAAGGAGATAAAATATCTTACACAGTTAAATCTTTCCCCGGACAAACTTTCACGGGAACCATTACATATATAGATCCAATTATAGATCCTCAAACACGGGTTGCAACAGCAAGGGTGGAAATTACAAATAAAGATCCCCAGCTTAAACCCGGGATGTTTGCCTCAGGAGTTGTTACTAATAGTTTGAGAACTGCAGGAGATCAACAACTTGTAATTCCTAAATCGGCAATTTTATGGACCGGAACCCGATCAGTTGTTTATGTAAAGGAACCCGGCGCTAACAGCTTTTCTATGAGAGAAGTCGTTTTAGGCCCGGCTTTGGGAAATTCTTATGTTGTTAAAGAAGGTTTGAATGCAGGGGAAGAAATTGTTACCAACGGTACTTTTACCGTCGATGCAGCAGTACAACTTTCTGGTAAAGCAAGTATGATGAATCCCGTTGTAGAAGAGAATAAATTTGAAAATACCATAGAGGTAAAAGTTCCGGATGCAGCAAAAGCACAGCTGTATTCTTTTGTTGATGGTTACTTGGATCTGAAAAATGCACTGGTAAATGATAATTTTGAAGCAGCAAAAACCGGGGCGTCAGGAATGATGAAATTGATCAAAAATAAAAATCTGGAATTAGAATCTGTCGAGGAAGAAGCGTGGGAAAGTTACAGAGAGGAAATCCTTCAGGGTTTAGAAACAATTTCTTCAGCAAAAAATATGGAGTCCATAAGAAATGGGTTTGATGAACTTTCAGAAACAATGATTGGAATGGTTAAAACCTTCAGGCTTACTAATAAAACCTTATACGTTCAATTTTGTCCTATGGCAAATAATGATCGTGGCGCCAACTGGTTGAGCTTGTCTACTGAAGTTCAAAATCCCTACTTTGGTAGTTCCATGTTGAATTGCGGGGAGGTAAGGGAAACTTTGAGATAAGAACATTAATTTGATTTTAACAAGTATAACAATTATGAGAAGATCTATGATTATCCTTTTTTGCCTCGTTTTGATAAGCTGTGGCAATGAAAAGAAACAAGAGCCACAAAATGAAGAAACTATGCAAGTCCACCAGGATCATCTAGATGCTAAATTGGATACTGTAGGGAAGCCAAAGAGTTTGAGCCCCCACACCAGTGCAATGGCGATGGTAAATGATGCTCATATTCATATTGATTACTCGGCCCCAAGCGTAAGAGACAGGATCATCTTTGGAGGACTGGTGGGTTATAATTCAGTTTGGCAGGCGGGAGCCCATAAAGCTACCTGGATTGAAACAGATAAAGATCTTTTGATCGATGGGAATACTTTGCCTGTAGGGAAATATGGTTTTTTTGTAATTCCCGGTAAGGATCAATGGCAGGTAATTTTTAATAGTCGCTGGGATCAACATGGAAAAGATGAATTTGATGAAACAGAAAATGTTTTGGTTACAGAAGTGACTCCGGAAAAATTAGCTGATATTCAGGAAGTTTTAAAATATGAAGTAAGTGCGGAAGGAGACAAAAGAGGAACTATTATTCTATCCTGGGAAAAAGTTAAGATAGAAGTTCCTTTTCAGGTAAAAGAATAGCAAGAAATCCCAAATCTAATATCATAGCACCACTACAATGATAAAAAGAAAAACTGCCCTTAAAATTAGGAAAACGCACAGATATCTGGGAATTTTCATAGGTATTCAATTTATAATGTGGACAGTTAGCGGATTGTATTTTAGCTGGACAGATATTGATGAAATCCACGGAGATCATTTTAGAAAGGCTCACGTTCATGAAACTACCTTTAATGATCTAGGTAATTCTGAAGGGTTTTTAGCCGGGAAGGAAGTAAGAAGTTTAGAACTAAAGGATATTGGAGGACAACCCTTTTATCTTCTAAACAATAATCTTTTAATTAATGCGAGGACAGGAGAAGAAAGAGAGGAGATAACCAAGGAAGAAGCTTTACTAATTGCCGGTAAGCATATGCGGGAAGATCTTAAGGTGAAAGGTATAGAACGTATTGAAGAGGTAGGGGATCATCACGAATTTAGGAGTGGCAGTTTTCCTGCCTATGTGGTTTCCTATGACAATCCGCAAAATCTTAAAGCCTATATTTCTATTAACGATGCTTCTTTTCGATCTGTAAGATACAGGGACTGGCGATGGTTTGATTTCTTATGGATGACTCATACGATGGATTATGAAGGGCGGGATGATTTCAATAACCTGGTGTTAAGGATCTTTTCCTTAATGGGATTAATCACTGTTCTAAGCGGATTTTTACTTTGGTATGTAAGTTCTCCAACTTTGCGAAAGCTTGGGAAACGAAAAAAATAAACAAATTTTTTAAATTAACTTTGTATAATTAAATAAACGACGATGAAAAAGCAATTAGAAAATGTTTTGTTAGTGGCTGCAGTTACAGGTGTTTTTAGCCTTACTTCCTGTAAGGAAACAGCAGAAAATGAACCTGCACCTCCGGTACAAAATGAGATGCATGCGGGAGATATGGAATCTGAAGATGCTGCGGCTAATAATGAAGGAATTCAAAATGATCCTGAATTTGAAAATGAAGCCACAGCTGAAGTTTTTGAGCAATATCTTGCAATTAAAACTGCATTAGTGCAAACAGATGCTGTTGCAGCTCGGGAGAGAGCAAAAAAACTGATTACCGCAATGGAAAAGGAAGAATACCAGGGAGAAGTATTAACAGGTGCCCGTGAAATTGCCAACTCTACAAATGTGGAAGAACAAAGAAAAGCATTTTCTACCCTTACCCAGGAAATGGAAAGCGTACTGGATGGAGCGTTGGCTTCAGGAGAGATTTACAAACAGTATTGCCCAATGGCATTTGAGGGAAAAGGGGATTACTGGTATTCAGATTCTAAAGAAATAAGAAATCCTTATTTTGGGGATAAGATGCTAAAATGCGGTAGAGTAGAAGCTACAATTAATTAGAAAAAATATTAAGATCCTGCAGATTTCTGCAGGATCTGTTTTTATTTTCCAAATTCATTAAAAGAAACTATGGATCACATTCTCAATATAAAAAATATGGTATGTGACCGTTGTATAAGCACGGTAAATAGAATATTAAACCGGCTGGACCTTCCTCATGAAAAAATTTCTCTTGGGCAGGTACTTTTATCTAAACCTCTTTCTCCAGGTGAAAAATTGCTCTTGCAAAAAGAGTTTGAGCAGGTGGGATTTGAATTGATAGCAGATAAAAACGAAATGCTTGTTAGCAGAATAAAATCTATTGTTATAAAGCACGTTTATGAAGAAAGCTACAGTAGTAAAAATCTCTCGGTCTTACTTACCGATGAGCTTCCTTACGACTACAGCCATTTAAGTTCACTTTTTTCTAAACTGGAAGGAAAGAGTATACAAGCTTTTCAGTTTCTTATAAAAACTGAAAGAATAAAAGAGCTGTTGGAGTACAATGAAAAAAGTATTTCAGAGATTGCCTCCCTTTTAGGATTTGGCAGTGCAGCCTATCTTTCTACTGCCTTTAAAAAAGCAACTGGAATTACACCTTCTCAATACCGTGAGGAGCGCATTAACGGCAGAAACACCTTAAATTCTTTTTAAAGTCCAAAATTTAAAAAATCTTACCATTTCTTTAAAGGTATTTCAGATCGGTTTTTCGTAATTTAAGGTAAACCATTAAAAACCAATATTATGAGAAATGAAGAATTGCTTACTAAATTAGGAAAATGTATAAACTACTGTAATTATTGTGCTGATGCATGCCTGGATGAGGATAATGTAAAAATGATGGTCGACTGTATAAGGCTGGACAGGGTTTGTGCAGAGGTATGCAGTACCGTAAATCAGGTTTTGGTTACTAACTACAAGGATGTGCAGGGGCTAATGGACTATTGCATTAAGGTTTGTGAAGCCTGTGCAAAGGAGTGCGAAAAGCATGACACGCAGCATTGTAAAGATTGTGCAAAAGCTTGTAGGGAATGTGTTGAAGCCTGCAGAAAATATTCCGCATAAAAAAATCAAAATAAGCTTAAAAACCCGGGGAGAATTCTTCGGGTTTTTTAATTTGAATAATCTCAAAAATTTGAAATTCTCTTCTTTAAAAACGAAAGTCATTTATATTCCTAATTTTTACTTTTGGATGGTAAACCTGAAATAATGAAACATTTATATAAAATAGAAGGTATGACCTGCAATGGCTGCCGTTCTCACGTGGAAAATTTACTTAATGATGTACCAGGTGTTGTCAATGCTGAGGTGAATCTTGAAATGAAGCAGGCTGTTGTAAAAATGGAAAAGCATATTCCGCTGAAAACTTTTCAGGAGAAACTGGAAGCAGATGGAGGAGGATATAGAATTGAAATGCCTTCCCAAGAAAAAGAGCATCAGCATCACATTCAGCATACCTATGCTATTCAGGGAATGACCTGCAATGGTTGCCGTTCGCATGTAGAGACAACCCTTTCCCAGGTAGAGGATGTTACAAATGTGCACGTAAATCTGGAAAAAGCCGAAGCTGTTATTACAATGGAGCGTCCTGTTCAGGTGGATGTTTTCGAGTCAGCACTACAACAAAATGGGGGGAATTATCATATCTCTGCTATTTCTTCAGAAGAAAGGGAATTGATGTCGCACAAATATCAAATCACCGGAATGACCTGTAATGGCTGCCGAACTCATGTGGAAGAAACTTTATCAAAAGTAGATGGAGTTACCAAAGTTGAGGTGGATCTGGAAAAAGCGGAAGCGGTAATAACCCTGGTTCGCCACGTGCCTTTAGAAAAGTTTCAGGAAGTTCTTGAAAATGATGGTGGTACATACAAGATAGGGCTTCCGGGGCAGGAGATAACGTCTTCATCAAAACATAAAAAACCAAAGGGAAAAGGAACAGGCACTTTTTATTGCCCTATGCATTGTGAAGGTGATAAGACTTATGACAAACCGGGGGATTGCCCTGTCTGTGGAATGGATCTCGTGGAAGAAGTGAGTTTAAGAGCAGATGAGCCACAATACACCTGCCCTATGCATCCTGAGGTTCGGGAATCTGAACCCGGCAGTTGCCCAAAATGCGGAATGGAGCTGGTGCGAATGGAACCCGAAGCTTCAGCCGAAGAGAAGTCTTACCAAAAATTGCTCAAGAAATTTAAAATTGCAGCGGCCTTTACCTTGCCCATTTTTATTATTGCTATGAGCGAAATGGTCGAAGGAAATCCGCTGTATGATTGGATGAGCATTGGCCTGTGGAATTGGGTTCAGTTTGTTCTTTCCTTGCCGGTTGTATTTTATGCTACCTGGATGTTCTTCGAACGCGCCTGGAGATCGATCATTACCTGGAACCTGAATATGTTTACGCTTATTGGGATTGGAGCGGGAATCGCCTGGCTATTTAGCGTGGTTGGGATGGTTTTTCCCGATATTTTTCCTTCTGAATTTAAGACTCCGGCAGGAACTGTTCATGTCTATTTTGAAGCGGCTACGGTTATTTTAACCCTGGTTTTATTAGGTCAGTTAATGGAAGCAAGAGCCCATAGTAAAACAAATTCTGCAATCAAAGAACTTCTCAAACTGGCACCTAATAAAGCGGTCATTGTAGTAAATGGAATTGAAAAGGAAATTCATACAGATGAAATTCAGGTAGGAGATATTCTTAGGGTGAAACCGGGAGATAAAATTCCGGTTGACGGAACCATTGAAAAAGGGGAGACTAATATCGATGAATCGATGATCACCGGGGAGCCTGTTCCCGTGGAAAAAGCTGAAGGTGATAAAGTAAGTTCAGGAACTATTAATGGAAACCGAAGTTTCACGATGAAAGCCGAAAAGGTGGGAGAGGAAACGCTACTTGCGCAGATCATTAAAATGGTAAACGATGCGAGCCGATCCCAGGCACCTATACAGAAACTGGCAGACAGGATCTCGGGATATTTTGTGCCGGTTGTGGTGCTCATTTCGGTTATCACATTTATAGTATGGGCGATTTGGGGACCTGAACCGAGCTATGCTTTTGCATTAATTAATGCGATCGCAGTCCTTATTATAGCCTGTCCCTGTGCCCTTGGTTTAGCCACGCCAATGTCGGTAATGGTAGGAGTGGGAAAAGGTGCTCAGAATGGTGTTTTAATCAAGAATGCACAATCGCTTGAGCAAATGGACAAGATCGATGTTCTCATTATTGATAAAACGGGAACTATTACAGAAGGAAAACCTTCAGTTGAAAAAATTTTCGCTTCCGATGCCATTTCTGAAGAGGTATTAATGCAGTACATCGCTTCTGTAAACGCGCAAAGCGAGCATCCGTTAGCCGAAGCAACAGTGAAATATGCCAACGAAAAGAAAATTAATATTTCAGAAGCTTCAGAATTTAATTCAGTAACCGGAAAAGGAGTCACAGGAGTTTCCGCGGGCAAAAAGATCGCGATAGGGAATGATAAGCTAATGAAGGAAATAAACGCCGAAGTTAGCAAGGATCTTCAAAAGCAGGTAGAGGCAGAACAGGAAAAAGGAAAAACGGTTTCCTATGTCGCTGTTGAAGGACGAGTTTGCGGATTTATGACCATTACAGATCCAATCAAAAAGACCAGCCGACAGGCAATAAAGGATTTAATTGACAGGGGAGTTGAGGTAATTATGCTAACCGGAGATAATGAGAAAACCGCTTCCGCCGTTGCTTCCGAATTACATTTAACAGATTTTAAAGCCGGAATGCTGCCGCAGGATAAACTGCGTGAGGTAGAATTACTTCAAAAACAAGGAAAGAAAGTGGCAATGGCCGGAGATGGAATTAATGATGCACCGGCACTGGCAAAAGCCGATATTGGAATTGCCATGGGAACAGGAACCGATGTTGCTATAGAAAGTGCCGAAATAACTCTGGTAAAAGGAGATTTGCATGGAGTAATGAAGGCTAAAGCTCTTAGCGCCAAGGTGATGAAGAATATAAAACAAAACCTGTTTTTTGCACTTATTTACAATACTCTTGGAGTTCCTATCGCTGCCGGATTGCTTTATCCCTTCTTTGGAATTCTGCTTTCGCCAATGATTGCAGCCCTTGCGATGAGCTTTAGTTCAGTTTCGGTCATTGCGAATGCATTAAGGTTAAGAAGAGCGAAAATAGAGTAGTCAAAAAGGGAATTTTATATAAAAATGTTAAATTAAAATAATATGCAAGATTTTTTGAAGAGTTGGGGGGAAGCCGCCTATACAAGCACCGGATTTTTTTGGATGGCCCTTTGGGCTTTTATCCTTGGGTATATTATAAGTAGTGGAATCCAGGTGTTCGTTACTGAAAAAAAGATGGAAAAAACTATGGGGGAAAAAGAATCGAAAGGGGTGCTTCTAGGCACTTTTTTTGGCTTCATAAGTAGCTCCTGTAGTTTTTCTGCGCTGGCTTCCACCAAAAGCCTTTTTAAAAAAGGAGCGGGTTTTGTTCCTTCTATCGCATTCCTGCTGGCGTCTACGAACCTTGTAATTGAGCTGGGAATCATCATTGCCATTTTCTTGGGCTGGCAGTTCGTTGTTGGGGAATACATGGGAGGAGTACTGCTTATTTTGATCAGTTGGTTGTTGGTGAGGATAATAAAGCCGAAAAAGTTGATCAACCAAGCCCGCGAGCGACTCAAAGGAGACAAAGAAGACGAAGGCGAAGCCGATAAGGATTGGAAATCTAAAATGAAATCTGAAACTTCCTGGGCGAAAGTCGCGAAGCAGTATGCGATGGAGTGGAAAATGGTATGGAAAGATGTCACTATAGGATTCACGATCGCCGGGGTAGTAGCGGCCTTTGTTCCCGATTCATTTTTTCAAACGCTTTTTATTAACAGTGGGCCGGATGTTAAGAGCTTTGGGTTTTTTACAATTCTGGAACATGTGATTGTCGGACCCGTGGCTGCTTTCCTCACTTTTATTGGTTCTATGGGGAATATTCCGTTGGCAGCTTTGCTCTTTGGAAAAGGAGTGAGTTTTGCCGGCGTAATGGCTTTTATTTTTAGTGATTTGGTGGTTTTTCCGGTGCTGCGGATCAATGCGAAATATTACGGTTGGAAAATGTCACTTTTCATTCTCTTTTTGCTGTTCACTGCGCTTATAGGAACTTCCCTGCTTTTACATTACTCTTTTGACTTCCTGAGCATTTTGCCTGATCCAAAGGACGTAAAAATTCTTTCTACCGATCATTTTAAGATCGATTATACTTTCTTTTTAAATCTAGGTTTTCTGATCTTTTCTGGAATCCTTATTTATTTGGGCTTTTTTAAGCGGAAGGAAGTAAAACATATGAAGGAGATGGCGCCAAAGAGCCAAACATTGGAGCAAATTATGAAATACCTCGCTTTTCTTAGCTATGCTTGGTTAGTAGCAGGTTGGGTCATAAGGTTTTGGGTAGTATAATAAAAAGCGGCTTTTTGAAGGTCTGGTTTACCTCACGCTTTTTTCCTTTTTCATAGCTTATTCTGCTTACCAGATAGTGACATAGTCATAGTAAGTATTAAATTCATCTTCGTCAATGAATCCATCAGCGTCGAGGTCCCAGTCATTATAAAGACCGGTATCCCATTCAACATCGGTTACAAAACCATCAGTGTCAGCATCATAAACCTCAAACCAATCGGAGTCGGTAAATATATCGTTCCACTCAGTCTCTTCAATAAAACCGTCACCATCTACATTATAGGCTGCAAAATCATCATTGATGTAAGCCGAATACATACTATTAAACTCAATTCTTTAAATTTATAATTAATATCCTCAAGTTGAAACAATTATGGTTGTGAAAAAAAATTTATGAATGAAATTTTATTGTTTATTGGTTATTTAACGCCAATCTTACACTGCTCTAAAGGGAATGATAATTAGATTACACAAATATTAATTTTGGTTAATCGAAACTGAGTATTGAGTAAAAAAAAACCTGCCTCAAAAGAGACAGGTTTTAGTTATAAAAGAAACAGTTATTATTTAACCGGATTAAGAATAAGATCAATTCTTTCCACTGCATCCAATAAATGATATCTGGTTAATTGATCGCCAGATCTGTTAGCAGCATTACGAATATCTCTTTGTAGTGTTACAAGTTCTCCACGTACCACAGGGCGAATGTCACTCTGCTTAACTTCAACGCTTGTTCCACCCCATCTGCTCGATGGTCCCTGCTCCTGGGTCATAAGGTATTCCATTCTATCAATATAAGCACGCTGAAGGTTTCGACGGTAGGTGCTAATTGCTCTTCCATTACGCAACTCGCTCCATATTCCTGTTCTTAGGTCTGTCATCATATCTAAAAGACCGTAAGCTTCTCTGCCATTAATTTCTCTATTTTCAATAAGCCTTGCCATTCTTCCGAAATCTAGTATATTGTTTAGAGTTCTCTCCTGGGTATTTCTTAAACGTTCCACATTTCCGTCAAACTCAATTTTATTAAAAATTTCCTGGTCAATAAGCCATTCCGGAGTTGAGAACAGTTCATCCTGAAGAAATTTCATCGCTTTCTTCTGCTTATCTGCAGTTACGTGAAAAAATACAGGACCATCCTGTTCGTAGGTTTTAGTATATTTCAATACTCCACCAATATTTGCGGCCACGTGACCCATATATCGGTTATATTGTCCAAGGACCTGGTTATACATTTCTTCAAGATCTGAATAATCCTTTCCATCTTCGGCAGTCCAGGTGATAAGATTTGGCACAATTCTCTTTAAATTCTTAATCCCATATTGGCTTGCAAGAACTGCATCATCACCAAGATCTTCAGTTTGAGAACTTGGATCTATTACCCCTCTTTGCTGAGCCCCAAAACGGTAAATTGGATCATCAGCTTTTTCCAGGATCCATTGATTTAGAATAGGCTTTTCTTCCATTCCTTTTTTACCGGGAATAGGTTTGTAACCCCACATCACCGAATATTTATCGTAGGGCCCAACTTCAGGCATTAATGCTACATCTCCATCTTCAGGTTGTGCGATATAATTAAAACGTGCATAATCCATTATAGAAGGTGCAGTCCCATATTTTTTGGTGAATTCAGGAACTCTTAAAGAATCTACAGGGTATGCTACACTGCTTCCCATGTTGTGAGGAAGGCCAATAGTGTGCCCAACTTCGTGAGAAGATACAAATCGTATAAGACGACCCATAGTTTCATCCTTAAATTCAACACCCTGAGCATCTGGATTTATTGCTGCGGTTTGAACGAAGAACCAGTTTCTAAGAAGGGTCATAACATTATGGTACCAGTTAATATCTGATTCCAGTATCTCTCCTGAACGTGGATCACTTACGTGAGGCCCGTTGGCATTTGGAATAGGAGAAGCTAAATATCTTACTACAGAATAACGCACATCTTCGGGGCTCCAGTCTGGATCTTCGGCTACTGTAGGAGGATCTTTTGCTATAATCGCATTTTTGAAACCGGCTGCTTCAAAAGCTACCTGCCAGTCTTCAATTCCTTGTTTTATGTAGGGTATCCATTTTTTTGGAGTAGCACGGTCAATGTAGTAAACGATTTGCTTCTTTGGCTCAACCAATTCTCCACGCTTAAATTTTTCCATATCCTCTTCCTTAACCTCAAGTCTCCAACGATCCAGGTAACGAACCGTTTCACTTTTTTGAGCTTCTAAACCATAATCAACCTGTGCGCTTGTAAACCAGCCAACTCGTTCATCATAATATCTTCTTTCCATTGGAACTTTAGGAAGAAGGATCATAGAGTTACTCATTTTTACAGAAACAGAAGCTGTGCTGGAATTTGAAGGTGGCTCTGCCGCATTATAAGTTTTTACGTGGCGAACCTCAATGTTTTGAGGATAACTTCTAATAGTATCAATGTAAGACCTACTTTCATCAAGACGGCTTATTTTATAATCTTTCCTGTTTCTCTCAGGAAATCCTAACGCCTGGACATCTTTCTTAAAAAGATCTGTTACTTTAATGACAGTAGAATTGCTTAAAGAATCTTTTTTAATAGCTTCAATATTGAAGGAATATAAAATAGGTTCAAAATTGGAGTTTACCACTGCTTCGTGGATGGGTAGGGAATCTGCGGCATAAACATCGTGAGAAACAACACGTAAAAGAACATTTTTATTCTTCTTTTCCCAACGAAGAACCTGCTCATTTTGTTTACCACCTCCAAAACCAATTCCAGATGCAGTTTGAGCTATTCGGGTTACCATTAGCATTTCCCGGTTAAAAAGGCTGTCTGGAATTTCGTAGAAATAATCATCTTCTACCTGGTGAACGGTGAAAAGACCTTGATCTGTCTTTGCAGTTTTAGGGATTACCTTACTGTAAGGTTTAATGCCGTTTTTGTTACCCGATTCCGGCTTTTCTGTTGCTGCCGTAGGGGTGCCTTTCTTTTCTTTCTGCTGAAAAACAGCACAACCCGAAACAGAAATTGACAACGCTACAATTAGCAGTTTTAACGAAACTTTTCTTGTCATGAATTTTTTTTTAATTGAGTTTTAGCTCCGGAATTAGGTAGATATATATCTTAATTATAATCTCCGGATTAGACTTAGACCGCTAAAAATAAGAATGGTTTAACTAAAAGTTAAATTTTTTAGCAAATAATTTCTGGAAAAATAATTTTGTCTTTCTCTAATTGAGCATATTACGGGAGTTAGCAGAACCTTCCAATAAAATAATGTTAACCTTCCTTACATCTATTGATTTTGCTTCTGAAGTTTTTAAATTATAGGAAATAAAAAAATAAAACATGGAAAAAGTAGTAAGCTTAGTAGCAGAAAAAGCCGGGATATCAGAATCTCAGGCTAGAACAGCAGTGGAAACAGTAGCGAATTTTTTAAAGACTAAAATGCCACCGGCGATGGCATCACAGGTTGATAACTATTTAAAAGGTGGAGATGACGCAGGTGGCGCAGCCGGGATGGCCGTTAAAATTGGCGGAATGTTTGGAAAAAAATAGTGCAAAAAAAAATCCTCTTGCAAAGAGGATTTTTTTTATTTATCAATTACTGTAGCCATTTCTCAACGTCTTCAAGTTGTAGAGCAGCAATGGGGAGTTTATTTTTTTTGCGCAAACCGTTAAGCTTTTGATGAATTTGTGTTGCTTTATCTTCTTTAAGTTTAGCAACACTTCCATACTCGTGCATCACCGTATCTACCCAATCATGCGGTACACCTATTTTTATAAAATCTTCCGGTTTTGGAACAGAAGCTTTTTTCTCTGGCTTCATTTGAGGAAAAAACAATACTTCCTGGATCGATTGGTTGTTGGTTAAAAACATGATTAAACGATCCATTCCAATACCCAATCCCGAAGTAGGAGGCATTCCATATTCTAATGCTCTTAGAAAATCGTGGTCGATGAACATCGCCTCATCATCACCTTTTTCTGATAGTTTTAACTGCTCTTCAAAACGATCTCTTTGATCTATAGGATCATTCAATTCTGAATAGGCATTGGCGATTTCCTTACCGCACACCATTAGCTCAAAACGTTCTGTAAGTTCAGGATTTTCCCTGTGTTCCTTACAAAGTGGGCTCATCTCTTTAGGATAATCTGTAATAAAAGTTGGCTGAATAAAATTGCCCTCACATTTTGCTCCGAAGATTTCATCTATCAGTTTTCCTTTACCCATAGTTTCATCTACGTCTATTCCCATTCCTTTAGCCGCTTCAAAAAGTTCTTTTTCAGATTTTCCGGTAATATCAAAACCTGTATATTCCTTAATAGCATCGGTCATCGTAACCCTTTTGTAAGGAGCTTTAAAATCGATATTGTTTTTGCCGAAAGTAGCCTCAGTTTTTCCGTTTACTTCTATAGCACAATGTTCTAGTAGATTCTCTACAAATTCCATCATCCAGTTGTAATCCTTATAGGCAACATAGATTTCCATAGCGGTAAATTCAGGATTATGGGTACGGTCCATGCCTTCATTCCTAAAATTTTTCGAAAATTCGTAAACCCCATCAAATCCTCCAACAATTAGCCTTTTTAAATACAGCTCATTGGCAATTCTCAAATACAGGGGCATATCCAATGCATTATGATGTGTTATAAAGGGCCTTGCCGCAGCACCACCAGGTATGGACTGCAGGATTGGAGTTTCAACTTCAAAGTAACCTTTATCATTGAAAAAATTTCGCATCGCATTAAATAGCTTAGTGCGCTTAACAAAAATTTCTTTAACCCTGGGATTTACCACAAGATCGGCATACCGCTGGCGGTATCGCTGCTCAGGATCATTAAACTCATCAAATGTTTTTCCATCCTTATCGGTTTTAGGTAATGGTAATGGACGTAAAGCTTTACTTAGCAGGGAGAAATCCTTAACCATAATAGTCTTTTCCCCAACCTGTGTAGTGAAAAGTTCTCCTATGATACCAATAAAGTCTCCTATATCGAGTAATTTTTTATAAATTTCATTGTATTTACTCTTATCTTCTCCTTCGCAAATTTCATCCCTGTTAAAATAAACCTGGATCTTACCCTGCGAATCCTGGATTTCTGCAAATGAGGCTTTTCCCTGGATACGACGGGACATCAGTCTTCCTGCAACAACGACTTGCTTTCCCTCTTCAAAATCAGATTTGATCTGTTTGGTCGTGTGAGTTACCGGATACAAATCGGCGGGATAAGGATTGATACCTAATTTCTTTAAAGAGGATAATTTTTCTCTTCTTACTATTTCCTGTTCAGATAGCTGCTGCATGAGTTCCGGTTTATTTTTACGTGCTTTTTCTAAAAAATTTTAAGCAGGTGCAAATATAAGCACAATCGCGAAAGTAATCAATTAGATAGCAGCACGATTTCCATTCTCCTCCGGGTTTATAAGAGAGAGAAATTATATCTTTGTAAACAACCAAAAAATTGTATCTATGAGTGTATGGCGGGTAATCCTTTCGGTGCTATTTCCACCTTTAGCAGTTTATGATCGCGGTTGCGGTTCTATTCTTATAGTGCTAATATTAACTTTACTGGGTTGGATTCCTGGAGTAATAGCAGCTCTAATTATTTTAAACAAAGGAAAATGAATAAAAAGGTAGAGTTGAGGGAGCTGGGTTTGCGGGATTACAGGGAAACCTGGGATTACCAGGAGCAGCTGTTTAAGGAGATCCTGGATCTAAAAATAAGGAATAGAAGAGAGGAGCTTTCCCTTACAACACCAAATTATTTATTACTTGTGGAACATCCTCACGTGTACACGCTGGGAAAAAGCGGAAAAAGTGAAAATCTTCTTCTGAATGAAACGGAGCTTGAAAAAAGAGGAGCAAAATTTTATAAAATTAACAGGGGAGGGGATATTACTTATCATGGTCCAGGGCAGTTAGTGGGGTACCCTATTTTAGACCTGGATAATTTTTTTACAGACATTCATAAATATCTTAGATATCTTGAGGAAACCATTATTCTAACTCTAAAAGAATATGGTTTAAATCCTCAAAGAAGTGAGGGGGAAACAGGGGTTTGGCTGGATGTTGGCTCGCCTTATGCCCGCAAAATATGTGCTTTGGGAGTACGTGCCAGCAGGTGGGTCACTATGCACGGTTTTGCTTTGAACGTGAATTCAAACCTTAATTACTTCGACAATATAATTCCCTGCGGAATTACAGATAAAGCAGTTACTTCTTTAAATGTAGAGCTAGGGGTTAAAGAAGTTCCTATGCAGGAAGTGCAACAAAAACTTCTGAAATATTTTGCTCAAATCTTCGAAGCAGAATTATTAACAGCAGATTTTCCTTCTCAACTTTAAATTTTACTGCGGAATCTTATATAGAATAACTGAATTTTCCTCGCCCTGGACTGCAAAGAACAGTTCATTATCCATAAATAAAAGATCGGCAGCTGAATTACCATACACGGGTAATCCTTTTAATAAATTCCCTTCCTGATCAAATATAAGTACCTTTTTTGCCTGCAGATCTGTAACAGCCACGTAGCTATTATTC
The DNA here is from genome assembly GCA_964639695.1 of uncultured Antarcticibacterium sp. Lineage (GTDB taxonomy): Bacteria > Bacteroidota > Bacteroidia > Flavobacteriales > Flavobacteriaceae > Gillisia. The sequence continues at coordinate 23,452 of CAZXEY010000036.1, forward strand.
TTTGCTTCATAAATTTTAGGGACAGTATAAAGTCCGAAGTCGAGGACAATTTCTTTTGAGTTGATCGTTAAAATATTTTCATTGATTGTCACCAATAGATCCTCATTAGCATTAATTTTCGGCTGACCTTCATTAGATAATTTCTGTTTTTTGACTTT
>CAZXEY010000037.1:0-22353 GCA_964639695.1 uncultured Antarcticibacterium sp.
TCTGACATAATAATTCTATTTTAATTTTGATTAGGTGGCAAAAATAAAAAACTTTATTTTAAAACCGGTTTTTACTTTAAAAATGTGAATGTAATTTACGTAAATTTCGTTTAAACCCTTTATTTTTACACTTAATAATTGTTAATAGCCCTTTTTTGAACCTTCCGAAACCCACACTACCAAAGAAAATTGTCATTTTTGCATCCGGATCCGGAACAAATGCCGAAAATATCATTAAATATTTTCAGAATTCAGAAAAAGCGGAAGTCGTAGCAGTCTTTTCAAATAATCGCAGTGCTCCAGTCTTAAAAAAAGCTCATGCTTTGAATGTTAAGGCTCTTCATTTTGACAAAGAAGCATTATACGATTCCAATGAAATCCTGAATGTCCTAAAAGATATCCAGCCAAATTTAATTGTGCTTGCAGGCTTTCTGTGGCTTTTTCCTGATAAAATCCTTAAAAAATTTCCCGGTAAAGTAATTAACCTTCACCCCGCTTTGTTGCCAAAATTTGGAGGGAAAGGTATGTACGGGGATGCTGTGCATAAAGCAGTTCTTGAAAAGAAGGAAAAAGAGACAGGCATAACTATACACTATGTAAATCCCTTTTACGACGAAGGGGCTGTAATCTTTCAAACCAGGATTGATGTTGAAGATGATGAAACACCCGCAGGACTTGCTGCTAAAATTCACAAACTGGAATACCAGCATTTCCCTGAAGTGATTCAAAATCTACTGGAACAGCAGGTTGGAAAATCCTAAGGTCCATATTTATACTGATGGTGCTGCGCGGGGAAATCCCGGGCCCGGGGGTTATGGGATCGTAATGGAATGGGTTGGAAAATCCTATATAAAGGAATTCTCCAAAGGATTTAAACATACTACCAACAACAGGATGGAACTCCTGGCTGTTATTGATGCTTTAAAGTTGCTGAAGAGTCCCGGCACCCAAGCAATTGTATTTACCGATTCAAAATACGTTGCAGATGCCGTCGAAAAAAAGTGGGTATTCGGCTGGGAAAAAAAGGGATTTAAGGATCGTAAAAATGCCGATTTATGGAAGGACTTCCTTATAGAATACCGCAAACACCATATTCGCTTTAAATGGATAAAGGGACACAATAATCATCCTCAAAATGAAAGATGTGATGCCCTGGCGGTTGCAGCCTCGAACCAGTCAAGACTATTAATAGATAATGGTTTTGAGGGAGGGAAATAGCTTTTTTAAAATTGAGATTTTGCCTTACGCCTTGAAAAACAAACCGTATATTTGCACCTTATTTTTTAAATCATAATATGAGTAAATTATTGATAGTAGGCACAGTAGCCTTCGATGCAATTGAAACTCCTTTTGGAAAAACAGATAAAATTCTTGGTGGCGCTGCGACCTATATAGGTTTATCATCATCTCATTTTAATATTGACAATGCAATAGTTTCTGTTGTGGGAGATGATTTTCCCGAAGAGCATCTTAACCTGTTAACCAGAAATGGCATAAATATCGACGGAATTGAGATAGTAAAAGGAGGAAAAACATTCTTCTGGAGCGGTAGATATCATAACGACCTGAATTCAAGAGATACTATTGATACCCAGTTAAACGTTTTAGCCGATTTTAAACCCGTTGTTCCTGAAGCCTATAAAGATTCTGAAATAGTGATGCTTGGGAATCTTCACCCTTTGGTCCAAACCAGCGTTTTGGATCAGGTAACTAATCCTAAACTGGTAGTTCTTGATACAATGAATTTTTGGATGGATAATGCTCTTGATGATTTAATGAACGTTATAACCCGGGTTGATGTAATAACTATTAATGATGAAGAGGCCAGACAGCTAACCGGAGAACATTCTTTACTCAAAGCGGCACGTAAAATTGAAGAAATGGGGCCACGATTTGTCGTAATTAAAAAAGGAGAGCATGGAGCTTTACTCTTCCACCAGGATCAGGTGTTTTTTGCACCTGCTCTTCCCCTGGAAGAAGTTTTTGACCCAACAGGGGCAGGAGATACTTTTGCAGGAGGGTTTACAGGTTATCTTGCAAAAACAAGAGATATTTCTTTCGAGAATATGAAGAATGCAGTTATTTATGGATCTGGCCTTGCTTCCTTTTGCGTAGAAAAATTTGGAACTGAGAGGATGGAGAACCTGCAGGAAGAAGAAGTCCAGAATCGTATGAAAGAATTTAAAAATTTAACCCAATTTGATATCAACTTGAAGCCAAAAAAAGCCCTGTAATTTCGGGGCTTTTTTTGTGACTAATGGAACATAAAATACATAAAGCCGAAAGCGATTAATTACTATGAGTGATGCTTTAAAACACGAGTGCGGAATTGCCCTCATCCGACTTTTAAAACCGTTGGATTATTACAAGGAAAAATACGGTACGGCCTTTTATGGGATAAATAAAATGTACCTGATGATGGAGAAGCAGCACAACCGTGGACAGGACGGTGCGGGCTTTGCCAGCATTAAACTTAATACAGCGCCCGGGGATAGATACATTAGCCGGTTGAGATCTAATGCTGCACAACCCATTCAGGATATTTTTAACCAGATAAATGAAAGAATAAATCTTGAAATTGCTGAGCATCCTGAATATGAAAATAATGTGGCACTTCAAAAGCAAAAGATCCCTTATATAGGAGAGCTTTTTCTTGGACATGTGCGTTATGGAACTTTTGGCAAAAACAGTATAGAAAGCGTTCACCCATTTCTACGTCAAAATAACTGGATGCACAGGAACCTTATTGTAGCCGGAAACTTTAACATGACCAATGTTTTCCAGTTGTTCAATAACCTGGTTGAACTGGGACAACATCCAAAAGAACGTGCCGATACGGTTACTGTAATGGAAAAAATCGGTCATTTTCTTGATGACGAGGTAAGAAAATTATACAAGAAACTTAAGAAAGAAGGATTTTCTAAAGTTGAAGCCTCACCACAAATTGCAGAACGATTGAATGTAGCCAAGATCTTAAGAAAATCTGCAAAGAACTGGGATGGTGGTTATGCCATGGCTGGGTTACTGGGGCATGGAGATTCGTTTGTTTTAAGAGACCCTGCGGGAATTAGACCTGCTTATTATTACCAGGATGATGAAGTAGTAGTGGTAGCCTCAGAAAGGCCGGTTATACAAACCGTTTTCAACGTAAATTTTGAAGACGTTAAAGAACTGGACCCTGGTCACGCGATCATTACAAAGAAAAATGGCGAAGTTTCCATTACCCAAATTCTGGAACCTCTTGAGAGAAAAGCCTGTTCTTTTGAAAGAATTTATTTTTCCCGCGGAAGTGATGCTGAAATATACAAAGAGAGAAAGATGCTTGGAAGGTTGCTAATGCCTGAAGTTTTAAAATCTATTTCGCATGATACTATAAATACCGTTTTTTCTTATATACCTAACACAGCCGAAACTTCTTTCTACGGAATGGTTGAAGCTGCCCAGGATGAATTGAATCAACAAAAGACGAAAGCTATTCTTGAAGAAAAGGATACCTTGACAGATGCAAGATTATCTGAAATACTGGCCTATAAATTAAGAACAGAAAAAATTGCCATTAAAGACGTAAAGCTTCGAACCTTTATTACCGAAGACAGCAGCAGGGATGATCTTGTAGCACACGTTTATGATATTACTTATGGAGTTGTAACGCCAAAAGATAATCTGGTAATTATTGATGATAGTATTGTAAGGGGAACTACCCTTAAGAAGAGTATCATTAAAATGATGGATAGATTAAATCCTAAGCAATTAATAGTTATTTCCTCTGCACCGCAAATTCGTTATCCTGATTGTTACGGAATCGATATGGCAAGACTTGAGGACCTGGTAGCTTTTAGAGCTACTCTCGAACTTCTTAAGGAAAGAGATTTATATCATATCGTTGATTCTGTTTACGAGAAATGTAAAAAGCAGGTAGATCTTCAGGATATTGAAGTTCAGAATTTTGTAAAAGAAATATACGAGCCGTTCACCGACCAGGAAATTTCAGATAAAATTTCAGAGTTACTTAGCGAACCCGAGGTAAAAACAAAGGTGAAAATCATCTATCAAACAGTGGAAAATCTTCATAAAGCCTGTCCAAAAAATTTAGGGGACTGGTATTTTACAGGAAATTATCCAACTTTTGGTGGTAACAGAGTGGTTAACAGGGCTTTCATTAATTTTTACGAAGGGAACAAAGACAGAGCTTATTAGTTTTCCCCTACTTAAAAAATCTGGAAATATCTTTTTAATGTATTTCAACTAATTTATAGGTACTTTATCTAAAAGTGTTTGCACCAGTAGAAGTTAAGTGTATATTAGCAGAGCCATAGCATAAGTAGGTTAAGTTCATGGTAGATTTGGGGCAAAAAAAGGTGAACTCTCGTTCGCCTTTTTTTATTTTTTGTAGTTTTAAAAAAGCCCGCCGGTAGGCGAGCTTTTATAGTAAAAACCAGTTTCTATTTATTCTTAGCGAATCGCGCAGAAACTTCCTTCCAGTTGATTACATTAAAAAAAGCATCTACATATTCTGGACGCTTGTTTTGATATTTTAAATAATAAGCGTGTTCCCAAACATCTAATCCTAAAATCGGAGTTCCACCACAACCAACTCCCGGCATAAGTGGATTATCCTGATTTGGAGTGGAACATATTTCCAGTTTACCACCTTCCTGTACGCATAACCATGCCCAACCAGACCCAAACTGACTTGTAGCTGCACTGGCAAATTTATCTTTAAAAGCATCAAAAGATCCAAAAGCTGAATCTATAGCTTTTGCCAAATCACCCTCAGGTTTTCCTCCACCATCTGGAGACATGATCTCCCAAAAAAGATTGTGGTTATAATAACCACCACCATTGTTTCTAACTGCAGAATTGGACTTATCTAAATTCTTAAGAATGTTTTCAATAGTCTTACCATCATGCTCTGTGCCTTCAATTGCATCATTAAGTTTTTTGGTATAGCCGGCATGATGTTTGTCATGGTGCACTTCCATAGTTTTAGCGTCTATATTTGGTTCCAACGCATCAAAAGAGTATTTTAATTTTGGTAATTCGAATGCCATAATTCTTAATTTTTTAGTTATAATTTAATCAATGTCTCAAATTTAGGTATTAACCGTTTTAATTAAAACAATTTACTGTTATAATATACTTAAAGATTAGATTCCTGTTTACAGGTTTCGGGATATTTATTACCTTGATAAATTCTACCTGTAACATCAAATCATAAAATTGGAACATCAAAATACTTTTACCATTTACAATGCTTCGGCAGGATCAGGTAAAACATATACTCTTGTAAAAGAATACCTTCTGCTTCTTTTTACAAAAAAAAGGAACGATGCCTACAAAAATATTCTTGCCATAACCTTCACAAATAAAGCTGTTGCCGAAATGAAATCGAGGGTGATAGCAAGTTTAAATGCCCTGGCTTGCGTAGAATGCCCCGAAAATTATTTGAGTCTTCAAAGCGACCTGGAGAAAGAAACCAATTTATCCAGAGAGAAGCTAAGATTAAAAGCTGAAGAAATTTTATGGCATATTCTACATAATTACGCCTCTTTCGACATTTCTACCATAGATCGTTTTACCCACAAGATCCTTAGAACCTTTGCGAAAGATTTGGGCATCCCTTTAAACTTTGAGGTGGAACTGGATACTTTGAGGATCCTCCAGGAGGCTGTCGACCGGCTTATAGGCAGAGCCGGGGACGATAACCTTCTTACGAAGGTTATGATCAATTATACCCTTACAAAAGCAGATGATGACAAAAGCTGGGATATTTCCCGGGACCTTTACGAATATTCAAAAATTTTAATTAGTGAAAACCATCAGAAGTACGTAAACACCTTAAAAGGTAAAACTCTTGATGATTTTAAACACTTCGGAAAAAAGATTAGAAAAGCTATTGAATCATCAGAAAAAGATTTATCTGAAACCGCTGATGCTTTTTTTGCCTTCACTAATTCAGAAGGATTGGAGAAAAAAGATTTTACAAGAGGCTATGTTTATGAGTACTTCGTTAAACTTTACAATAAGGATTACAAAATTAATTTTGATTTAAACTGGCAGAACAATATTAGGACAGATAAATTATATTCTGCTTCAGTATCTTCAAGAAATAAAAATATTCTGGATGCAAATCAGGAAAAGATTGCAGATCTTTTTGAAGCTTCAAGAACAGCGATTTTTCGCAGAGAATATTTTAAGGAGGTACTAAAAAGCCTTACGCCGTTATCCCTTTTAAGTGAAATTGCAAATGAAGTAGAGAAGATAAAAAAGGAGAGGTCACTGGTATTAATTTCCGATTTCAATCCTATCATTTCTTCCGAAGTTAATAATCAACCTGTTCCTTTTATTTATGAAAGGATGGGTGAGCGCTACAGGAACTATTTCATTGATGAGTTCCAGGATACTTCCGAAATGCAGTGGCAAAATATTATACCTCTTATAGATCATGCTCTCTCAGTTTCCCACGAGGAAAAGTCGGGATTGACTTTAGTGGGTGATGCCAAGCAATCGATATATAGATTCAGAGGGGGAAAAGCAGAACAATTTATAGGCCTATATTCCAAGGAAAAATCTCCTTTTTTAATCGAACCGGGTATCACAGATCTACCCTGCAATTATCGAAGCGCAAAAGAAATTGTGACTTTCAACAACAGCTTTTTTCAGTTTATAGCGAATCAGTTTAATAACGAAACCTATAAATCTCTATTTAGTAATTGTGCACAAATTGCAAAGAAGGAAGAAAAGGGGTACGTAAATATTTCTTTCATAGAAGCTGAAAATGCCGATGAAGAAAAGGAGCTATTTCCGCAGAAGGTGTTCGAGATCATTCAGGACCTTGAAGAGAAAGGAACTTTAAAAAGTGATATTTCCATTTTAACCAGAACAAGAAAAGAGGGCGCATTAATCGCTAATTATTTAAATGAAAATGGTATTCCTATTGTTTCTTCAGAATCTTTATTAGTATCAAATTCACCAGAAGTAGCTTTTATAAATGAGATTTTTAGGTTTTTTGTTAATCCTGATGACAAAGAAATTAAGTGGCAGATCATAAATTTTATATCTCAACAGTTGAATTTGGATAATGAATATGAGATCCTGGTAAATAATCTAAGTTTAGATCATCATAAGTTTTTCTCCTGGTTACAACCATTAGGAATCTATTTCGACCTTCAACAACTGGATAGCCTTTCCATATATGAAGCCGCTGAATATATCATTCGCTCCTTCAATTTGGTAAAAGAACCTAATGCTTATTTGCAGTTTTATCTCGATTATATTTTTGATAAGACCTCTAAAATTCCGGTAAGTATTAATGAGTTCCTGGAGCTTTGGGAATTGGACAAAGACAAACTAAGTATTGTTGCACCGAAAGGAAACGATGCTGTTCAGGTAATGACAATCCATACTTCAAAAGGGCTGGAATTCCCGGTAGTAATTTATCCTTTTGCAAACACAGCTTTAAAAGATGTAAAAAAAGAAAATTTGTGGTTACCGCTACCCGAAAATTACGACGACATTTCTTTTAACTATTTCAAAGCCAATAAGAAAATGTTGAATTGGGGAGAAGTGGAATCTGCAGCTTACCAGGAACTTGTTGACCAAACCGAATTCGACAATATTAACACCCTTTATGTCGCTCTAACAAGAGCAGCAGAAAAATTATATGTGTTGTCCTGTTATGATTTAAAAGACGGTAACGAAAAAACTGATAAGATATCGGGGCTACTTATTGGATATCTTAAAAACAGAAACATCTGGAACGATGGCTTAATCTACGAGTTTGGGGAAAACTCTATTTCTTCACAATTAAAAGAAAAAAATTCTGCACAGCCACTTCAAAAATTCTACTCCTCACCTACAAGTAATCACGCTGTTAGTATTGTTACACGATCGGGTTCCTTATGGGGAACATCTCAACAGGAAGCAATTGAAAGAGGAAATCTCCTCCATGAGGTGTTAGCTTTAATTGATACTGAAGAGGATATCCCATTAGCTTTGGATAAATTTTCTGCTATGGAAAATTTCACAGAAGAAAGAAAAGCTGAACTGAAGCAAATCCTTATGCAGGTAATTACTAATCCCCAAATTTCCCCTTACTTCTCAAAAGATTTCCAAATTTACCGGGAACGGGATATCATTAGCCCAGGAGGAGAAATACTTAGACCCGACCGCCTGGTTATTAAAGACGGAGAAGCAACATTAATAGATTATAAAACCGGGGGAATCCAGGAAAGTCATAAACAACAAATGAATAAATATGAATCAGTTATTAATTTGTTAGGTCTAAAAGTTGAAAAAAAGATCCTCGTCTATATCAATAAGGAGGTAAACCTTCTTATTGTTTAAAAGATTTTTAATTTTGTAAAAATTCAATTCATGTACGGAAAAATAAAAGAACACCTTCAAAAAGAAATAGAAGAGATAAAAGAAAACGGCCTATATAAAAAGGAGCGCATTATAACATCTCCCCAGGGGGCGGTAATTAAAATATCAACAGGACAGGAAGTAATTAATTTTTGCGCTAACAATTATTTAGGTCTATCCTCACATCCTGAAGTGATCCAGGCAGCCAAAGATACTTTGGATTCTCATGGATTTGGAATGTCCAGCGTAAGGTTTATATGTGGGACACAGGATATTCATAAAGAACTGGAAGAAAAAATAGCTGAATTCTACGGCACTGAGGATTCGATTTTATATGCTGCGGCTTTCGATGCTAACGGTGGAATTTTTGAACCATTACTTTCTGCAGAAGATGCTATTATATCAGATTCCCTAAATCACGCTTCTATTATTGACGGAGTAAGATTGTGTAAAGCGGCCAGGTACCGCTACGAAAATGGAAATATGAAGGACCTGGAAGATCAACTTATAGCGGCCAATGAAAAAGGCTCCCGATTTAAATTGATAGTTACTGATGGTGTATTTTCTATGGACGGCTTATTGGCGCCTTTAGATAAGGTATGCGATTTGGCAGATAAATATGATGCTTTGGTGATGATTGATGAATGTCATGCTGCGGGCTTCATTGGCAAAACTGGTATTGGTACTCCCGAAGCTAAAGGTGTTGTGGGACGTATAGATATAATTACGGGTACCTTAGGAAAAGCATTGGGAGGTGCAATGGGAGGTTATACAACTGGTAAGAAAGAAATAATTGAACTATTACGTCAGCGTTCCAGGCCATATTTATTTTCTAATTCACTGGCCCCAAATATTGTAGGTGCATCTATTAAGGTATTTGATATGCTTAAAAATGATACTTCCTTGCGAGATAAGCTAGAAGAAAATACCAGTTATTTTAAGAAGGGAATGAAAGAAGCCGGTTTTGATATAATAGATGGAGATTCTGCTATTGTTCCGGTTATGTTATATGATGCCAAACTATCCCAAACCATGGCAGATAAACTTCTGGAGGAAGGAATTTACGTGATAGGTTTCTTTTTCCCTGTGGTCCCAAAAGGAAAAGCAAGGATTAGGGTTCAATTATCGGCGGCCCATGAAAAGGAACATCTTGACAAAGCCATTAAAGCTTTTACTAAAGTGGGGAAAGAGTTAAAGGTGATTAATTAAGGAAAAATGGAGTTTGTTAAATAATTTAGTTTTATTCATTAAATTAGGTCAATTTTTAACGATAATATCAATTTATAAAAGACATATATTAAAACATATTTAACCAAATTATGGCTAAAAACCGTTGAAAACCGCAGTATTTATGGCTTCATTAAGAAAACTTTATTATTTTTATCTTTGTTAATATTTAATAACCGCATACTTTTGCCAGATATAACACTTAAAACTTAAAATATCAAATATGAAACATCTTAGCAGATTTTTATTAGCTACACTATTTATCCTGAGCTTTACTGCGGTGCAGGCCCAGGATGAAAATAACCCGTGGTCCATTGGAATTGAAGTCAATGCGGTTGATTTATACCCAACTGGGGGCGATGCTCCGGCCGGTGGATATTTCGACGAATATTTTAACTACGATCATTTTAACATTGTTCCAGGTGCAACCAGAATTTCTGTTGGAAGATATGTAGGAGGAGGTTTTGTTTTTGAAGCAGCAGGATCGGTAAATCAACTTGATAAATTCGGTGATGAGGTTTTAGATGACTTATCTTATTACGCAATTGATGGAATGGTTAAATATAGTTTAAGGGCTGCATTAAATGATGGTTGGTTAGATCCTACTATTGGTATTGGTGGTGGATATAGCTGGATAGACAATAATGGTGCAGGAACCTTAAATGGATCTGTAGGTCTTAATTTCTGGTTTACTGAAAACTTAGCATTTACTTTAAATTCAATGTATAAGTATGCCTTTAACTATGACAGTAATAATTCACCTAATGGTGTTTACAGCAGTGATTCAAATGGAGTACCTGCACATTTCCAACATTCTGCCGGTATAAAATTAATTTTTGGTGGAGTTGATACAGATGGTGACGGAATATATGACAAAAATGATGAGTGTCCAGAAGTTGCAGGTCTATTAGAATTTAATGGATGTCCTGATTCTGATGGTGATGGTATTGAGGACAGAAGAGACGCTTGTCCAAATACGTTTGGTTTAGCTCAATTTGAAGGATGTCCTGATACTGACGGTGATGGTATTGCAGATCCTCAGGATAAATGTCCTACCGTTGCGGGTCTTCCTGCTTTGATGGGTTGTCCAGATGCTGATGGTGATGGTATTGCTGATGCAGAAGACGAGTGTCCTAATGAAGCTGGTCCAGCCGCAAACAATGGTTGTCCTTATCAGGATCGTGATAACGATGGTGTTCTTGACAAAGACGACCAGTGTCCAGACGTTGCAGGTACTGTTGCTAACAATGGATGCCCAGAGGTAACTGCCGTTGTAATTGCTGAACTGAATGAGTATTCTAAAACTGTACTTTTCGATCTTAACAAAGCAACAATTAGAGAAGAGTCAAAAGAAGCTCTTAATTCTATAGCTGAAATTATGATGGAATTTCCTAATACTATTTTCCATATTGAAGGACATACAGATAGCCAGGGTAGTGATGAATATAACTTAAAGCTATCTAAGGAACGGGCTGCATCTGTAAGAGAATATCTTGTTTCACAGGGAATTCCTACTTCAAGATTGACTTCTGAAGGATATGGTGAATCTCAACCAATTGCTACTAACAATACAGCAAAAGGAAGACAGATGAACAGACGAGTTGAAATTTCTCTAGATAAAGACAAAGAAGTTAGACAATAAAAATCAATTTTAATATTTTTAGGAAAACGCCCTGATTCGTCGGGGCGTTTTTTATTTTTATATAATGATATCTTTCCTATCCAAAATCCTCAGGGAACTTAAGAATGAACAAAAAGACCTATCCTCATTGGTCTTTGTTTTGCCCAGCAAAAGAGCAGGAGCTTTTTTGAAAAGGGAAATTTCAGCATTAATTGATAAACCTGTCTTTGCCCCAATAATCTTAAGCATAGAAGAATTTTCTGAAAAAGTTTCAGAATTAAAAACATTAGATTCAACCACCACTCTTTTCGAGTTTTATTCAGTTTATAAAAAATTTACTACTCCTGAAGAAATTGAGGATTTTGAAAAATTTAGTGTCTGGGCCCAAACTCTAGTGCAGGATTTTAATGAAATTGACCGATACCTGATTCCGCCGGAAAAAATCTTTAATTATCTCTCCGAAATTCAGGATATTAACCATTGGTCTTTACAGGCAGAAAAGACAGAGCTGGTAAAAAATTATTTAGCTTTTTGGAAAAAATTACCCCTGTTTTACAACGAATTAAAAAAGGTAATGCTGCAGAATAAAACTGGCTACCAGGGCCTGGTTTATAGATTGGCTTCAGAAAAAATTGAGAATTACGCCCAGAAGAATGTGGCTGAACATATATTTATAGGATTTAATGCTTTAAACTCTGCAGAGCAAAAGATCATTCAGGTAATGATTGCCAGGGATTCCAGGATTTATTGGGATCTAGATGAAGATCATTTAAATAAAATTGGTCACGATGCCTCTCTGTTCATAAGGGACTACATTGAACAATGGCCTTATTATCAGTCTCACCAATTGCAACATATTTCCAGTGATTATACTTCAGAAAAAGAAATAGATATAATCGGAATTCCTAAAAATGTGGGACAGGCGAAATATGTTGGAGAAATACTTTCCCAACTAACGCCAGAGCAGTTGAATTCCACAGCCGTTGTTTTGGGAGATGAATCTTTATTACTTCCTGTTTTAAATTCTATGCCATCTAATGTTGAGGCCCTCAATGTTACAATGGGATATCCATTAAGGTTGAGCCCTTTGGCTATCTTATTTGAAGATCTTTTCAAGAACTATGAGATTGGAAATGGCAGATTTTATTATAAAAATGTTTTAAGCCTGCTTAAGCAACCTGCTATTTTAAAAGCTACCTTAGGAGAATCTGCAACAGCCATTAAAAAAATAAATAAGGAAAATATTCTATATATTTCAAGTGGTGAAATTTGCGCACTTTTTCCAAAAGAGAGACAGGAATTAATACAATATTGTTTTCCTTCCGGCTTATTAAAACCAGAAATTGCTCTTTTAAATTTAGAAAAATTAATAGAGATATTGCGAACTACTTCACTAAAGGATTCTCCATTAGATCTGGAATTTCTTTACCATTATGATGTAGTACTTGAAGAATTAAAGAACCTGATTTTATTATATCCCCACGTAAAAACTATTCCTTCACTACATCACTTTTTTGATGAAATATGTAGCAAAAAATCCCTGGATTTTCAGGGAAAACCATTCCAGGGCTTACAACTAATGGGAATGTTGGAATCCAGAGTTTTAGATTTTGAAACTGTCATCCTTACTTCGGCTAATGAAGGGGTACTTCCGGCAGGAAAAAGCAACAATTCTTTTATTCCTTACGATTTAAAAAAGAACTTCAAGCTGCCAACCTACAAAGAAAAGGATGCGGTATACACTTATCATTTCTACCATTTATTATACAGGGCCAAAAAAGTATTTCTACTACATAATTCTGATGCTTCAGGATTATTAGGTGGTGAAAAAAGCAGGTTTTTACTCCAGCTGGAACTGGATAAACAACCAAAGCATCATATAAAGAATTATTCAGTAGTTCAAAAGGTACCTGTTACCGAAAGCGAATTAAAACTGGTAGAAAAAAAACCGGAGATGCTGGAAAAAATAAGGCAACTGGCTGAGAGAGGATTTTCACCTTCTGCTCTTACTACTTATATAAGGAATCCTATAGATTTTTACAGACAATATATTCTGGGAATAAAAGATAAAGAAGAAGTAGAGGAAACAGTTGCTTATAATACTCTCGGGACTGTTGTTCATGAAACGCTTGAGTCTTTTTATAAACCTTTAGAAGGAATAGAATTAACTCCTGACCATATTAGGACATTTGAAACCCGAATTACTACGGAAGTAACTGCTCAGTTTGAAAAGACCTACAGTAAGATTCCACTTAATCAGGGTAAAAATCTATTAATATTTGAAGTAGTAAAAAGATATGTTTCTAATTTTCTTAAAATGGAATTGCGGGAACTTGAAGGGGGCAAAAAAATAGTCATTAAGAAAATTGAAGCCCAGTTAAAAGCCCCTGTAGATATCAATGAAATTCCATTTCCGGTTAATATTCGTGGAAATGTTGACCGCGTTGATATGGAAAATGAGGTTATGAGGATTATTGACTACAAAACGGGAAAAGTAGTACAGGGCCAGCTGGAGATCGTAAGCTGGGATGCCATTAGTACAGATTACGACCAGTTTTCAAAACCTTTCCAGGTCTTGACCTATGCTCTTATGTTACTTCATAACGATCCTTCAAAAGGACCGGTAGAAGCCGGTGTAATATCGTTTAAAAATCTAAAAGAAGGGTTTTTAAAGTTTGCAAAAAAAGAAAGTGCAAGGGATAGAAATAAAAATTTCAATATTGATGCTGAGACTCTCGAAAACTTTAAAGAACAGTTAAAAAACCTGATCCTGGAGATATGTGATCCAAAAATTCCGTTTCTTGAAAAAGAAATAAAAAAAGGATATGGAAATTACTAAAAGAAGGAATATTGAAGTAAAAGGTAAATATGAAAAGCCCATTTTAACTGATATTTTCTTTTCTGAAGAAGACAAACAAAAACCTGTAATAATATTTTGCCACGGCTATAAAGGATTTAAGGATTGGGGTGCATGGGATTTACTGGCAGAAACCTTTGCGCGAAAAGGGTACCTGTTCGTCAAATTCAACTTCTCACATAATGGCTCAACTCCCGATTCACCTTCAGATTTTATAGATATTGAAGCTTTTGGAGAAAATAATTACACAAAAGAACTGGACGACCTACAATCTGTGATCGATTGGTTGCTTTTGCCCGATTTCGAATATAAAAAATATCTGGACCTTACCCAGATCAATCTCTTTGGCCACTCCCGTGGTGGCGGAATTGCCATTATAAAAGCTTCAGAAGAAAAAAGAATATCAAAACTGGTTACCTTATCTTCTGTGAGCGATTATGCCTCAAGATTCCCTGACGACGATTCCCTTGAAAAATGGCGGGAAAAAGGGGTGAGTTACATTGTGAATACCAGGACAAAACAGCAACTCCCTCACCATTACCAATTTTATACTAACTTCAAAGAAAATGAAGAAAGGCTCACGATTTCAAGGGCTGCTAAAGAACTTGAAATCCCACACCTCATCGTACACGGCAGTAATGATACAACTGTCCCAATTAGTGATTCGGGGGAGCTGTTTGAATGGAGTCCTCAACCAGACCTGCTATTAGTGGAAGGGGCAGATCACGTTTATAATGTTTCTCATCCCTGGGAAAAACAGGAATTATCTCACGAATTTAAATACGTAGTGGAAAAAATCCTGAAATTTTTATCTGGGGCAATTGACAATGACAAACAGCAGAAAACATCTTAATCTGCCTCTACTTAAGATTTAAATAAGTTTTACCGATTTAAAATTTTGTTTTACCTTTGGACCTCAAACGGGGGATTAGCTCAGCTGGCTAGAGCGTTTGGCTGGCAGCCAAAAGGTCATCGGTTCGACTCCGATATTCTCCACAAAACCACCTTTACCGGGTGGTTTTTTTTATTTGAAGAGTTATTCCCCTCTTCAAATTTTAAATTCTTAAATAATTAAAATCATCTCTGTGGAAATAAGACCGGGACAATATAGAGATCTGCCAGCAATAAAAAAGCTTACAGAAGTTTGTGCGATAGCTATGCAGCAAAAGAAAATATACCAGTGGAATGAATATTATCCCTCTCTGGAAAAGCTTGAAAAGGATATTCAAAAAAAAGAATTATATGTCCTGGAAGAAGGTCAAAAGATATACGGAATGATTGTTCTAACACCAGAAATGGATGAGGAGTATATTCCTATAGATTGGCTAACAGATAACCATAACAATCTTTACATACATAGATTGGCGACACATCCTGAAGTTTGGGGAAAAGGGTATGGACAAAAACTGATGAATTTTGCTGAAAATTTTGCGAGAGAACATGGATATGCATCGGTAAGACTTGATACCTTCAGCCAGAATAAAAGGAATCAAAAATTTTACGAGCAAAGAGGCTATGAAAGACTTGGAGATATATATTTTCCGAAACAAAGTGAAGATCCTTTCCACTGCTATGAACTTGTACTATAAAAAATAGCCCCGTAGTTGCGGGGCTATTTTTATATTATGAACCGTAATTTACTTACTCCATTCTGCAATTCCGCCTTTAGCCGAATCTACTTTAATGGTATAATTTCCACCTCCGGAAACAATCCATCGCACTTTTACAGACTCCATGCCCGGGATATTTGGAATTCTTATAGTTTCAGGATTTTGCTTCTGCTCTTCTACTTTATTAAAATCTTCATCCTTAACAATCATTCCCGTTACTACATTAGCTCCGTTAATAATTGCATAATCTGGTCTTTCTATTTTATATTTCAAATCCTGGCTGGAATGAGTAGGCATAAGCCGTTCATTATGAATGGTAGCCGTAATCTGCTTTAATCCACCCCCAATATTTTCTTCTTTTACATCTGTAATACTAATCTTGGGCGTGTGAAAAGCGTGATAAATGGTAAATGCCATATTTCTATGAGCATCCTGCTCCAGTAAGAATCCCGGGTGGGCTCTTCCAAAATTCTTTTTAAAGCCTCCTACTTCAATTTTTCCATATTGTGGATGTTCATACTCCTCCCAATCGACAAAAGCATCACCAAAAGTTAAATACTTATCTACTTTTAATTCTTCATCCTGGTTACCTCTCCCTTCATTTTTATGGTAATAGAGATAAGAATTCATCAACTCATTTGTATAGGTGTAAATACCGCGCGCTCCATAGAACCAATCCAGCTCTCCCCCAAAAACAGAATAAAGATCCTTATAAACGGTTAAATATCGGTAACCCGGGATCATCTCCTCTCCCTTTTTTGCAATTGCATCATAGATCGCAATATCTTCCCTGTTATAGGTTTCTATATCTTCTTCGGCACCGGGGCCACGTAAAATCATTCCGCCATAGTTATGGTAACTTTGTGCCCCGGCGATGTTTGGGTGTTTCATAACGAATTCCATAACTGCGCGGTTTTCGGGCAAACTAAAAGGATATTTGTAAGCTCCCCGCTGAATATAATCTGGCTGCCATTTCCACCCCCAATCGCGGTTGGGATCGTAATAACCAATTCCATCTTCGTTTACCTCACCATCTCCATCGGTATCTTTTCCTTCATAACCAAGCATTTCATATTCCCCTTTTTCCTCTGCTGCAACTCGTACCAGTTTTCGGGGATCTAAAGGATCTTTAATATATCTTCCTGTTGGAGATCTTCTTACCATCATCGTGATATGAGAATCATTATTTAGATCATCAAAACCATCTTCACCTGCTTTCCCGTCACCATCATTATCCAGCACGATCATTCCCGATCTTGGTGAATGTGCAGTATTAGGATTATTCATATACTCATTCCTGGCATCGGGATTAATAGTGGGATTAATATAAAATGTTTTATCTGCCAAAAGTTCTTTTACAAAATCAAGATCATTATACATTTCAGTAAGATACCATGCAGTATAAAGAGAAAATTCGGTTCCCTGAATTTCGTTGGAATGAATGTTCCCATCAATATACATTGCAGGCTTTTTAGAAGGATCCCCCTTTTTAAAATCTGAAATTGTAAGCACGTAAATATCTTTCCCTTGATAGGATTTCCCTATACTCTCCAACTTTGCGAGGTTAGGATGTGCTTTGGCAATTTTTTGCATAATATCAACTACTCCTTCATATGTGTAATACCTATTCCAGCTAACATCTACTTTTGGTTTATGAGGTGTTCCAATCGCCCGGAAAAATTTTTCCTGGCCTAAGCCTTCAGGACCAGTAAATAAAAAACTTAAAATCCCCAGAACTGCTATTATTCTATTACTCTTAAACATCTTTCTAAAAATTAAAGTTTCACATTAGTTGTAACATACCCCGTGTGAGGAGCACCCGCTTTTAAGGTCGCATTGCCTCCTCCTTTAACAATCCAGGAAACTGTCTCCTTTTCAAACGCTCCTAATTTGCCTGAAAGTTTAATTGTATTTCCGGCAACTATATCTTTTTTATCCTTATTAAGAGTGATCTGTAACTTTTGAAGCCATCTGGAACGCTCTCCTATTTCGGTATGTGTGGGCAATGGAGAATTATTAAATAGGTCTGCGGTTATGCGGGTTAAGCCACCACTTAGCTTTTCTGTTTTAACATTATGAAACTCCAGCTTAGGCTGCATTTCTGCAAGCTTTACAACAAAGTTGGTGTGATTTTTCGCTATACTGTCCACCATTTTATAAGGAGGATTAACCATAACATAAGGTTTAATACCACCAACTTCCACCTTTTGCCCTGGAAAATCAGGATGATTTACAGTTTTCCAATTAACAAAGACATCCTGAATTCCTTCTTTCTCTGCCCAGGCAAGGAAATTGGTTTCAGGGGTTACTTTCCCTTTTTTAGTTGCAGTAGAATCCTTCTTTTCATCTTTTACTTCAGGAACCCACCAGCCAGGAGTGCTTAAACTCAAACGGCCGAAGTGAAAATATGCCCATTGAAAAAAATCACCCCCTTTTCCCTGGTTATCCTGGTTATAAGCTTTTTGAGATACGGTCTCATTATAAAGATCAGAAAGCATTTTATTTAGCTCCACGTCCTTCTCCAGCATAGAAGTAACCACTCGTTTATCTGCTGCGCTCTTATTATATTTTAAAGGTGCTGAAAGATTATTTTCCGGAGCAAAGGTTACAAATGCAAAAATATTCCATCGGTCGAAAAGAAAATCCAGTAAAGCCCTTGTTTCTCTTTGGGAAACAGGATAATCCCCCGAGTGGGGCTCAAAAGGTTTAAACTGGTACGTGAGGCTCTTATTAAAAGCTATACCTTCTTCAGGATCTTCATTGTACTTTTCATCTTTATCATTATCTATACCTTCAGTAA
Source organism: uncultured Antarcticibacterium sp. (assembly GCA_964639695.1). Classification (GTDB taxonomy): domain Bacteria; phylum Bacteroidota; class Bacteroidia; order Flavobacteriales; family Flavobacteriaceae; genus Gillisia. Next base: position 18,480 of record CAZXEY010000037.1, read on the forward strand.
ATTTCAAATAGCGCTTCTCCCCTTTTCCAGCCCTGCCTTCTGCTTCAATAAGAATTTGAGGATAATCTTCGTGTGCAATGTAATTTCCAAGAGGAGTTTCAACCCGCATTGCAGTAATTAACCCATCTTTGTTTAGATCCTCATAAACGTCTTCCCGTACTGCCCCGTCACGATCCTGATCATATTTAGCTGAATTCCCCCTGCGCTCGTACCTGAGGCTGTTATGATACTGGGCATAAGCATCGGGTGACATGTTTGGAAAAACATAAAATGTAGTAGTTTCCAGTAATTGCTGATGGTTATTTAATAAATTTTGGGCAACTTGAAGAGCCAATTCGACGCTTAGAACGTGATAACCTTCCACCCCGCCGGTAATGGCAATGGCCGGTTTATTTTCCAAATCCCCTTTACCTATTTGCAGTGCCCAAATATCCTGTCCACCTTCCGTTTTAGCGAGGGAAATTAATTTAGCATTCCCGGAAGCAGCTAATTGCTGAAGCCTTTGAGTAACCTGATTGTTTGTAGGGTAGCTTTCCTGAGCAGCAGCCGGAAATAATCCAAATACAGCAGCGGTAAGAAAACCTAAAAATGTTTTTTTCATAGTGACCTTATAAAATGAACGATTCTTCCAAAAATAGAATATAATTTTAGGATTTAAGGGATTTCCCCTAATTTTCCCAAACATCCTTTTCACGAACACTAACTTTACATTTTTTATTCTCTATTGAGTACAGCCATTAGTTTTAAAAATATAAACCGCATAGCTATTCCGGCAATTATCGCCGGAATAGCAGAACCTCTCATCTCACTTACCGATATTGCAATTATTGGAAATGTAGAAGAAAATCCTATTGAAGCTCTGGCAGCCGCAGGTATAGTTGGTTCCTTCCTTTCGGCTATGATTTGGATTGTAGCACAAACTAAAACTGCAATTTCAGCAATAGTTTCTCAACATCTGGGAGCTAACAGATTGCACGCAGTAAAAACATTAATTCCTCAGGCTATTTATTTTAACCTGATTTTTAGCCTTGTAATCTATTTTACCACTGCTTTTTTTGCTGAAGCTATTTTCAGTGCCTATAATGCCGAAGGATTGATTCTTACATATTCTGAAGAATACTATCGGATTCGGGCTTTAGGATATCCACTTACTCTTGTGACTTTTGCCATATTTGGTGTGTTCCGCGGGCTTCAAAATACTCTTTGGGCAATGAAATGCAGCCTAACAGGAGCGGCAGTAAATGTAGTTTTAGATTATATGCTGGTGTACGGTATAACAAATTATATCCCGGCTATGCATTTAGCCGGAGCTGCTTATGCAAGTTTAGCCGCACAGGCAGTAATGCTGATAATGGCTCTTTACTTCTTCTTTAAAAAGACTCCCTTTCACCTTAAACTAAGTTTTAATATAAACCCACAACTCAAAGGCCTGTTGCTTATGGCTGCCAACCTTTTTGTAAGAACAGCAGCCTTAAATTTTGCTATTTATCTGGCTAATGCATATGCTACAGATTATGGTAAAACCTACATCGCAGCCCAAAGCATCCTTATGAATATCTGGTTGTTCTTTGCCTTTTTCATAGATGGTTATGCCAATGCAGGGAACGCTATTGGCGGGAGGCTATTGGGCGCCAGGGATTATGAAAACCTATGGGAATTAAGCAAAAAGATTAGCAAATATGCTGTTCTTATTGCTTTGATCCTAATGGGAATATGTGCAGTTTTCTATCAGGAAATTGGCCTCATTTTCAATAAAGAAGCTACTGTTTTAGCTCTTTTTTCATCAGTTTTCTGGGTGGTTCTTCTTATGCAACCTATAAACGCAATTGCTTTTATGTTCGACGGAATATTTAAAGGATTGGGCGAAGCAAAATATCTTCGGAATGTGCTGCTGGTTGCTACTTTTCTTGGATTCACACCCACTCTTCTTATCACCGATTATTTCGGGCTGAAGCTGTACGGAATCTGGATCGCCTTTTTTGTCTGGATGCTTATAAGAAGCAGCGCATTGGTTTTAAAATTCCGGAGAAAATATCTGCAGAAGGAGGTTTAGGATTCTCTTTAGGAAAATTTTTAAGCTTTATCCTTACCTTTGGGTAAATTGATTTAAAATGAGCACTACCCGAGAGAACGGAAGTTTGTATACCAGCATTAACAATAAAATAGCAACTGTAGAATTTGGCCATCCTGCCAGTAATTCATTCCCTTCGGTACTTTTGGAGAGACTTGAAAATGAGATCCACAAATTATCTGGCGATAGTACCATTAACGTAATAATTTTGAGATCTGAAGGTGAAAAAGCATTTTGTGCGGGAGCATCTTTTGATGAATTGGTGGCGATAGAAAATTTGGAACAGGGAAAAGCTTTTTTCTCGGGATTTGCCAATGTTATTAATGCCATGCGAACCTGTAAAAAACTTATTATTGGCAGGATACAGGGAAAAACTGTGGGAGGTGGTGTTGGACTTGCTGCAGCCTGTGACTATGCCATGGCTACGGAAGCTGCCGCAATTAAATTATCGGAATTAAGTATAGGAATTGGTCCATTTGTAATTGCCCCCGCTGTGGAAAGAAAAATGGGAGTAGCGGGGCTTGCCGAATTAACTCTTGCTGCCCAGGACTGGAAAAACGCTTATTGGGCCAAGGAAAAAGGGTTATATGCCCGCGTTTTTGACTCAATTAAAGAAATGGACAAAGAACTGGAAATCTTTTCTGAAAAACTGGCTTCTTACAACCCTCAGGCGCTCATTGAAATGAAAAAGATCCTTTGGAAAGATACCGAAAACTGGAGCGGTTTACTTTCAGAAAGAGCTGCTATATCGGGAGAACTGGTATTATCTCAATTCACTAAAAATGCCTTATCAAAATTTAAAAATTCCTGATCATTTTCGGAATAAAATTTATTTAGAAATACTTATAAAAACAGTACCTTTTAAAAAAGAAATTTGATGGTCCAGCAACATTTACCAAAAGACAGAGCAGCAACCCAGGAACAGGAATGGGGATACACTCTCTGGGAATTTATAATGGGGAATTTATGGTATTTGTTGGGAATCTTCCTGGTGCTGGGAATTTTTTTATATGCAAGATCTTATTCTAAACGACGCAAACGCTAATGTTACAAAATGACATTCCTGTAGAAGAGGAAACCTATACAATATTTCGATATTTAAGTGGTATGGGCTTTTGGCTGATTTTAGCGGTTATTCTAATTGTAGTGGTACTTTATAAGAAGTTCAAGAAGTAATTACCGGGTTTTCAACCAGCCTGTGATACTTAATCTTGAAGTTTTAACCGGTTTTACTTCGTGCTCCAGAATCTGACTTTCAAATATTACAATTCTTCCGGGGAATGGATAAATCTTTTTAGGAACTTCAACTCCATTTTCTTCTTTATAAATTACCAGTTCTCCCCCATTTTCAGGCTTCCAATCTTCATCATTTAAATAACAAACCAGGGAAAGCTTCCTCCTGTCATCATTTTGGAAAGTATCCAGATGTCGCTTATAGAAAGTTCCTTCAGGATAAAGGGCATAATGAAACTCCTTTTGAAAAATCCCGAGAAAGCAGGTTTTATTGAGGTAAGTTACCAGTGAATTGATCTTCTTGAAAAATCTTTTTTCTGCTTCCGCAGCCTCTGCTTCATTTATCCATAAAATAAAATCCCCGCGAATAGTTTTAGCGATTACTTCATTGGTCCTGTTTCCAATTGCCGCTTTTTTAAAGGCATCGTCCTCATATTTTGCAAGGAGATTGTTTCTCAATTCTGAAACTTCTTCTAAACTAAAAAAATCCTCCACTATACTATACTGATTTTCCAGAAGGTTTTCAATGATCTTCTCAAACAGCGGATTTTCGACAAAATCCAGTTGCTC
>CAZXEY010000037.1:22363-22907 GCA_964639695.1 uncultured Antarcticibacterium sp.
TAGTTTCTAATGTGCGACAAATATACAATAGCAGGCTTTGTTCCAAAGATCGCACCGCCACTAAAAATCTTTTATCTTTGCACTAAATTAAAGTTATGAATAAGATCCGGATCACCAAACAATTCTCATTTGAAACAGGACATGCGTTGTATGGATATGATGGGAAATGCAAAAATGTTCACGGTCACAGTTACAAATTAAATGTAACTGTAATTGGAACTCCCATTGTAGATACAAATAATGTAAAACTGGGAATGGTAATAGATTTTGGTGATTTAAAGAAGATTGTAAAATCTGAAATTGTGGACAAATTTGACCACGCTACGGTTTTTAATAAGAATACACCTCACGTAGATCTTGCAAAAGAACTACAGGAAAGAGACCACAATGTGATACTGGTAAATTACCAGCCAACCAGCGAAAACATGGTCATTGATTTTGCTGAGAAAATTAAAAAATACCTCCCGCCAAATCTCGAATTGCATTCTTTGAAGTTACAGGAAACTGAGACTTCCTTTGCAGAATGGTATGCCAGCGACCAGGC
>CAZXEY010000038.1:0-22788 GCA_964639695.1 uncultured Antarcticibacterium sp.
AATATTGAATTCACGTAGTACCTTATTTAATCGCATTGTTTTTGCTTCAGCCATATATTGCCCTCTAAATTACCCTTTAATTATTATTGCTGTTTTTCCTAACAAATTCTATTCCTCAAATTCTTCCCTCAATACCTGGATCACTTCCCGTATCGTTTCTTCTTCAAGATCGGTTCTTCTCACAAGATCATCCACATCCTGCTCTAATATACTTTTTGCTGTATCCAAACCGATCTTTGCAAATTCTGCAATTACCCAATCTTCAATTTCATCAGCAAATTCTCTCAATTCAACATCTTCTTCACCCCCATCTCTAAATACATCAATCTCGTAACCGGTTAGCTGGCCTGCAAGTCTAATGTTATGCCCACCTCTACCAATAGCTTTAGAAACTTCTTCGGGCTTCAGCATTACTTCTGCCCGCTTATTTTCTTCATCCAGTTTAATAGAAACGATTTTCGCAGGGCTCAAAGCTCTGGTAATGAACAGTTGGTCGTTATTAGTGTAATTAATAACATCTATGTTCTCATTTCCTAATTCCCGCACAATACTGTGGATTCTTGAACCTTTCATCCCTACACAAGCTCCTACAGGATCTATCCTGTCATCATAAGAATCTACAGCAACCTTCGCTTTTTCCCCGGGAATTCTAACTACTTTTTTAACAGTAATTAATCCATCGAAAACTTCGGGGATTTCCTGCTCAAATAACTTCTCAAGGAAAACAGGAGCAGTACGCGACATTATTATTTGTGGCTTACTTCCTTTAAGTTCCACACTTTCTATTACTCCACGAACATTTTCTCCTTTTCTAAAAAAATCTGAAGGAATTTGCCTGTCCTTAGGTAAAATTATTTCATTTCCTTCATCATCGAGCAAAATGATCGCTCTATGGCGAATATGATGCACTTCTGCAGTATAAATTTCCCCTTCAAGATCCTTGAAGTGCTTATAAATATTTGTATTATCGTGTTCGTGAATTTTTGCAATTAGGTTTTGGCGCAATGCAAGAATTGAACGACGGCCAAGGTCTATTAATTTAACTTCTTCGGAAACATCCTCACCCACTTCAAAATCGGGCTCTATTTTTCGTGCTTCTGAAAGAGAAATTTCTGAATTAGGATCTTCAACTTCCCCATCTGCAACAACTACTCGGTTTCTCCAGATCTCTAAATCTCCTTTATCGGGGTTTACAATAATATCAAAGTTATCGTCTTCCCCGTATTTTTTCTTTAAGGCACTCCTGAATACATCCTCCAAGATCGCCATTAAGGTAACCCGATCTATTAATTTGTCGTCTTTAAACTCTGAAAAAGACTCTATCAAGGCGATATTTTCCATATTCGTGTTTTATTAAAATGTTATGACAACTTTCGCTTCCTGAATATCTTCAAAAGCGATATTGGCTTCTTTATCTACTGTTATCTTTCCTTTTCCCACAGGCTTAGGTTCTCTGGCCTGCCAGGTAATAAGAATATCATTCTCATTTACCGCCGTCAAATTTCCCTCAAATTTATTGGAATTTGTTCGGACTTCCACTGTTCTTCCGATATTTTTCTTGTACTGCCGTGGCAAAATTAACGGCTCTGAAACTCCTGCCGAGGCAACCTCCAGAGAAAAATCCTCTTCTTCCCGGTCTAAATTGTGCTCAATCTTACGACTTACTGCTATACAATCGTTTACCGAAACCCCTTTGTCACCATCAATAATCACGTGGATGTGATTTTGATCACTTACATTTAAAGATATTAAAAATAAGGATTCATTTTCCTGAAAAGCTTCTTCAAGCAATTTTTCTACTCGCTCCTGCAACATATTTTATAAAAAGAGGGGACTTTTAGTCCCCTCGCTGTAAATTTTTCGTTTCAACGCTGCAAAGATAAAAAAAAATTTCACTAAATGAAATCTACCTTAACAATCAAATAATTTCGTAAATTTAATAAACTATTAACAGCAGCCGGTTCCTTGGAGAATCTAGAAAATTCCGCCGGGCTCGGTTACTCTCACTAGTTTAACGTTCCCCTGTTTTACCTTTAATTTTATATTATGAAAAGAATATTAGTTCCTACCGATTTTTCTTCTCAGGCAGAAAATGCCTTAAAAGTAGCTGCGCAAATCGCAAAACGCTTTAACGGGGAGATCTTTTTGCTTCATATGCTGGAACTTCCTATGCAGTTAGTAGGAACAGCTGCCAGCGGCAGTGCGGTTAGCGGCAGCTCCAGCCAGAACCTTCCGGAGGCGCTTTACTTTATGAAATTGGCAAAAAAGCGTTTTGCCGAAATGATGTCATTGCCTTTCCTTAAAGGAGTGAAGGTTTACGAAACGGTTGAATTCCATGAAGCCTTTGAAGGTATTATGGAAGTGAGCGAACAGCACGATTGTGACTTAATAGTTATGGGTTCACACGGTGCTAAAGGATTCAAAGAAATGTTCATTGGTTCTAACACCGAAAAAGTTGTTCGAAATGCAGAAATCCCGGTTTTGGTGATAAAGAATGATCATCCTGTATTTGACATTGAAAACTTCGTCTTCGCGACAGATTGTGAGATGGAAACTCAACACACTTTTAGTGAGGCTGTAAAATTTGCTGAAAGTATAGATGCAAAACTTCACCTGGTATATATAAACACCCCTAATAACTTTAAGACCAGTAAAGATGCCCAGGATTGTCTTGAGGATTTTATAAAAGAAGGGAATCATGAAAATGTTTCAGTCAACATTTACAATGATACCACGGTAGAAAAAGGCATCCTGAATTTTGCCAGGAGTATGAACGCCGGCCTTATTGGAATAGGCACGCACGGAAGAAAAGGATTGTCACATTTCTTTAACGGCAGTATAAGCGAAGATCTCGTAAACCACGCAAATCAACCGGTTATAACTTTTAAAATTTAGTGGCAGTTTCTTTAATACCTGTTCTTATTGCAGACCACAGGAAATTCCAGAAAGACTTTGTCACATCTCTTTCTACCTCAACCTGCACCTGCTCAACTTCATCATTTACCACATCATTTTTTATAAGGAAGTTGGCAATTGTGGATTTTAACCAATTCTTGTCATTTTCGTCTTTTTCAAGAACTTTAATTTTAAAATTATCATAGCTCATCTTTAAATCACCGGACAAACTATAGGAGTTACCGTAAAAATTGAAGTACAGAGAATTTATATGGCCTTCGGCCTTTACATTTAAAACAGGAACTAAAAAAGAATTTATCGTTTCGGCATTGAGAGTACCAAAATTACCACTAACATGAAATTTGTCTTCCTTACCGGGGACTGTAAAGCTCCAGTTTAACGTTAAAGGAGCTTTACCCGCAAGAGAAGCATTTGCCATTATAGTAGTTTCGGGAAAATCTTTCCTGTCAAGCTCGACATTGGTAATATTTTTAATGTCGGCAGTTAAATCCTTTAGAACCAGCTTCCCGGCAGGTCTTACTCTGGAAGTTTTTTCCTCATAAGTAATACTGGAACCTTTCACGTTTACAGAATCAATTTGCACTTTCGCACCCATTTCCCGCAGCATTTTGCTGTACAAAGGTCTTGGCCGGTTATCATCTGGTAAAAGTTTGTTGCGATAAATCTTTAAATCTGCATTTTCAATACTAAAATAGGGAGTAGATAATTGAATAGTGTCATTAATGAAGTTCCATTCAAAATTTTTAGCTTTGCTCTTGTTCACCCAAAGTTCTATCCTATCCTTTTCTACAGAAATCTTTTGATCAAATTCATTCCTGTCATACCGGGGAACAATATGCAGGTTATTCATTATTAAATCCCTATTGAGATACCGGAGATCTTTAATCGTAATATAATGCTCGGGATTCATGTCGTAATAAACAGAATCAGTTTTTATATCTGCTTCTTCATATTCAAAAGGAACTTTACTTTGCTGTGCTTTGCTCTTTCGGGTTAATTTTTTTATGCCTACCTCCTGCAAAGAAATAAATAATTTCGAAGAAGAATCCTGCTCAATTAGTTTATAGGACCCTCCTGAAATATTTAAGTTTTGAATAAGGACATTTTTTTGAAACGATCCTTTTTGTGAAGCTGAATTTTCCCCTGCAACCGAATCTTTTTTCTGATGAACAATGACTAAATCCTGAAAATTTAGCTCATCAATTACTAATTTTTCATTGAAGAAATATTTATAATAAGAAAGATCCTTGAGCTGAAAGCGGGATGCTTTTATAGTAGCTTTTATTGATTCCAGATGCAAACCTGAAATAGTCGCACTTCCTGAAAGAACATTAACAGAAATATCCTCGTAGGAAACTTTAGAAAAATTTTCTTCAAGTAAGCCTTCAATTTTAGACTTTGCATAGTGGTTGGCAAATAAATACAAGCCTACTAACACCATTATAGTAAGCCCAATTCCTATGAAAATTTTTATTTGTTTAGACAAAATCTTATAAATAATTTGATGAACATAATTATTAAAATTTATTCCCGGCCATTATTTAAGGACATTTAACTTAAAAATATTAACTCTTTGAAATTAGCTAAGTTAAATTTGCGTCAAATAAAAATTAACACCTTTAAAAACTCGATATTGATAGTATATTTACCGAAAATTTCCCATATTAAAAAATGATATTTAAATTAGTTTTAAAAGTAGGAATTCTGGCCATAGAGATCTTTCTTGGCATTTACAGTTTGGTTGTAACCGACAGCCTTCTTGTGAGATTTCTATTTTTTGCTTTTTCGGCAGGAATTATTGCTTTTCTGGTGATGAAGATCACAAATAAAATTTTACCTGTAGATAAGGATTATGTTTCTGAAGAACAGGAAAACGAAAGCTTTTAAAAGTTAATTTTTTTTCCCTATTTTACTTTCGTTAAAGTTCGTTCCGGTGATGTGATCATCGGATTTCTTTTTTTAAGCTTCTATGAAAATAGTTTGTATTTCAGATACTCATAATAAACATCACGACCTGGACATTCCAAATGGAGATATCATAATTCATGCCGGGGATTTTACAGAGGCCGGTTCCAAAGCAGAAACAATGGATTTTTTGACTTGGTTCTCGGGTTTACCTCACCAATACAAATTATTTACACCGGGGAACCACGATTTTTTTATCGAAAAAAATATGGGAAATCTGGAGAAAATAATTCCCGGTAACGTGATCCTATTAATTGACACGGGAATTGAAATTGAGAATATTAAATTCTGGGGCTCTCCGGTTACTCCCGGGGATGGAATGTGGGCTTTTAATAAAAGCCCCGGAAAACAAATTGACCAACACTGGAAGTTAATTCCCCCAAATATTGATTTTCTAATTACACACAGCCCTCCCTATAAAATTTTGGATGAGCTAAACAACAAAAGGCATATAGGTTGTGAAAAACTTTTAAAGAGGATTCGGGAAATTAATTTACCACACCATATTTTTGGTCATAATCACAACGGTTATGGTATCATAAAAAGAGAAGGAACCGTTTTTATCAACGCGAGTTCTCTGGATAATTCTTACCGCCATATGAACCCACCATTATTGTGGGAAAAGAACTACTCTTAAGATTGTGCTAAATATAGCTTGACTAAGTTAATTTACTATTAATCTCTTGCCTATTAGGCTTTTGTTAACAATTTGGATAGTATTTTAGCACAGAATATGAAGATAACCTATTTATTAATTAATGCATCAAACAATATGAGTAACATTACATCACAATTAATAATAGATGAAGTTAAAACATTAATTTCCTACTCCATTCAGAATACTGAAACTGAAAAAGGAAAGTTCGAAAGCTTACATTGCGAAATTTTAAAAAAATATTTTGACGCTAAGGATATTACCATTAATTACCTGGCGCAAACCATAGACTTACAACTACCAATGTCTAATACGAATTATACCAGGATTACTTTTGAGTGTCTGGATCTAAATAATTTTTTACAATCCTGTTTAAAGTCTGACCAGGCCAGTCTTTATTTCTATCAGGATTTGTTATCGAATTATAATAATGTAGTTACGGCAGCGTAATTAACTTTTCTATTACAATTTAAGCTTCCTCAATGGAAGCTTTTTTTTTGTGAAATTTTTTCCCAACTTTTATTAAAACATATTGCTCCTTATTATCTCCCTATAAATTTCAGGTTTTGTAATTTAGCAAATACATCTGGCAGATCCTTATAACCTATTATGTTTGAAAACAACCAAAATTTATTCGATGTTCTTTTTGATGCAGCTTCCGAAGGGATAATTGTAGTAGATGAAAACCAAATAATTATTGCGAGTAACATGGCTGCCGATCTTATGTTCGGCTATGAAAAAGGTGAATTAAAAAACAAGCCGCTTAACATACTTATTCCCTCCAACTACCGCGCTGCCCATCCAAAACATTTTAAAGGATTTATTCACGATAGTGAAAAGAGACAAATGGGCCATGGCAGAGATCTTTACGGGGTAAAAAAGAACGGGGAAGAATTTCCTGTTGAAGCAGGATTAAACCCTTTCAAGGTTGAAGGAAAAACATATGTAATGTCGCTTATTATTGATATTACCATAAGAAAGGAAACCCAGCAACAAATCAAAGAGCTTAACAATGAACTGGAAGGCCGTATTAAGATAAGGACCAAAGAACTAGAAGAAAGTATTGAGAAACTTCAAAACCTCAACGTAAACCTGGAACAGGAAATCACGCGCAGAAAGGAAGCCGAGAATAAGATTAAAAATGCTCTGCAAAAGGAAAAAGAACTCAGTGAATTGAAAACAAAATTTCTTTCCCTGGTTTCTCATGAATTTAAGACTCCTTTAAGTGGGATCCTCACCTCTGTAGTGCTGGCAGGAAAATATAAGCTGGAAGACCAACAGGATAAAAGGGAAAAACATTTTAATACGATTAAAAGCAAAGTTCATTACCTTGATAATATCCTTAACGATTTCCTTTCAATAGAGCGACTGGAATCTGGCAAGGTGAGTTATAAGTTCAGTAACTTTAGTTTAAGTAAATTAATTAATGAAGTCGTTTACAATGCTAATGTGACCTTAAAAAGTGGACAGGAAATTGAATATCCTCAAAATATGGATCACATTACCCTAAGACAGGATGAAAAAATTACAGAATTAGTGCTATCCAATCTTTTAAGTAATGCAATTAAATATTCTCCTGAAAATACCACGATAAATTTTGGAGTTGAACTGGAAGGGGAGAAAATAATTTTTACGATTAAAGACCAGGGAATTGGAATTCCCGAAAAGGATCAAAAACATATATTTGAACGGTATTTTAGAGCAGAAAATGCATTGTTAAATCAAGGAACGGGTATAGGTTTAAATATTGCAAAGGTGCATCTGGAAAACCTTGGCGGCTCTATTAATTTTACCAGCAAAGAAAATGTTGGTACTCAATTTATTGTAGAATTACCTATTTTAAAAGAATGAAAAAAGTACTATTTATAGAAGACGATACAGTTGTTAGAGAAAATACTGCCGAGCTACTGGAACTTTCAGATTATAAAGTAGTAACCGCACCAAATGGAAAGGTGGGTGTGGCCCTTGCCATTAAAGAAAATCCCGATATTATAGTATGTGATGTAATGATGCCCGAGATGGATGGGTATGGAGTATTAAAATCCCTATCTGAAAATCCTGATACTCAAAAAATCCCGTTCATCTTTCTTTCAGCTAAAACTGAACATAAGGATATTAGGAAAGGAATGGATCTTGGCGCCGATGATTACCTCACCAAACCTTTTGAAGAAGAAGAATTAATTAGCGCAATAGAAAGCAGGCTCGCAAAAGTTTCTATTCTCAATAACAGGAACGAAAAAGCACCTTCTCCCGATAATGACCATCCACAATTAAATTCTTTACAGGATCTTAGAAATCTTATAAAAAATTATGAGGAGCAGAGTTATAAAACAGGTGAAAAAATTTACGAAGCAGGAAAACAAAGCTTTCACTTTTATCTTGTTGAACGGGGCGTTGTAAAGAGCCATCAAATGGATCAATATGGAAAAGAATTAATTACCTCATTGTATAAAGAAGGTGATTTTTTTGGCAATATTTCGTTCAATAAAGTTTCCCCTAATCAAGAATTTGCCACAGCCATGGAGGACACCAAAGTCTTCGCTGTTTCTAAAGAGGAGTTTAAAGAAATATTATCCAAAAATCCGAAAATTACCCTGGACCTTATAGATGTTATGGGGGATAATATTACAGGTATCAAGGAACAACTGCTGGAAATGGCCTATGGCTCTGTAAGGAAAAAAACTGCAAGGACTATATTATTATTTTCCCAAAAAATAAGGCGGCATCCCACTCAAAGCATCAGGATCTCAAGAAGTGATCTTGCCAGTGTTGCAGGCATGGCTTCAGAAACCCTTATTAGAACCCTATCTGATTTTAAAAAGGAAGGACTTCTTGAAATAGAGGGACGCAACATCAAACTTCTTGATGTTGAAGGATTAAAAAAGATTAGCTAAAACGCTTTCATTCTTCTTTTTCATTAATAACTGATTTTTATCATTTTTTACATGGAGCTTCCCAGATACATTTGTCTGGTAATATTGATGTAAAAGAAGATGAATATTTTGCTGCCCACCGATTTTTCTGAAAACGCCAGAAATGCTGCAGCCTACGCACTAAGGCTTTTTGAGGAAGTGCCTGCGCATTTCTATTTATTACATGTAATTACTATCCCTGCAGATCAATGGGGAAAAGGACATCTTGTAATGTCTAAGGAAACGCGGGAAAAGTTTGAGGACCTATTGACCAGGCTTAACAAAATAAAGAAAAACCAGGAGCATTCTTTCCATATTAATTTTAAGGTAAGCTATTTTATAGAAGCAATTCGTGAGGAAGTAGCAGAAAAAAATATTAATCTCATTTTAATGGGTACAAAAGGAGCTAATAATAAAAACGGAACTGTTATTGGCAAACACACAACAGATGTTATGATGAAGGTGAAATGTCCTGCTTTGGCAATTTCAGAAAAAGCAGTTTTTAAATCCCATAAAAAAGTTCTATTCCCTACTGATTATAAGATCGATTACAATGCAAAAATGTTAGAAACTCTTCTAAAATTTACAAACCTATCTAAAGCATCGGTAAAGATCCTGGAACTTTTTAATTCAGACACAGAACCTTCAGAAGAGCAAAAGGCAAATAAAATTTTGCTTCAGAATTCATTTTCTCCGGGGGTTCCCGCTGTCCAAACTTATTATTCGGTTAAAAAAACCGACCATAAAGTTTTGTTCCACACCAATGATGATGTAGATATGATTGTTATGGCAGCCAAAAATCTGAATTTGTGCCAAAAATTATTAAAAAATCAAACCTTAGGGCAAATCCCTTTTATCAATCAATTGCCACTGCTGGTACTTCACGGTTAAAAGCGGATACATCTGGAATAAAAAACAATAAAAATCCTCTCATTTGAGAAAAACTTCTGTTTATATAAAGCCTACTGGAATCTAAAGTTCTATTCAGGCTCACTAATATGAGCCAACTCATAAACCAGGACGAACTGAATCAGGAACTTTGTTTTAATAACTTTAATAAATGGTACTATGAAAAAATTAGGAACAAGAACAGTAGCCGATTTAGTAACCGAAAACATTAAAACCGCACACGTTTTTAAAAAATACGGAATCGATTTTTGCTGTGGCGGAGGAATAAATATTGATAAAGCCTGTGAAAAATACAATGTAAATCGCGATGATCTTGAAAAAGATCTTTTAAATGTACATATTTCTGGTGATCGTGTTGTTAATTACAATAGCTGGAACCTTGGTTTTTTAACCGATCACATAGTAAATGTACATCACAATTATGCCTCAGAAAGCATTCCAGTTCTTCTGCAATATGCCGAAAAGGTGGTTAGGGTGCATGGAAACCATTATGTGGAGCTAAATGAAATTAGAACTCTTTTAATTGAAGTAGCCGGTGAATTAAGCGCTCATATGAAAAAGGAAGAAATGATCCTTTTCCCCTTTATTAAAAAGATGATACAGGCACAAAAAGCAGGAACTTACCTACCGCCTGCTCATTTTGGAACTGTAGACAACCCAATTGTAATGATGGAAAATGAGCATGAGGAAGCAGGGGAAAAATTAAGACAAATCGCAAAATTAAGCAGTAATTACACCCCGCCTGGTGGAGCCTGTAACACTTATCGTGCATTTTATGCTATGCTTAATGAATTTGAACAGGACCTGCATCAACATATACATCTTGAAAATAATATTCTTTTTCCTAAATCATTAAAGCTGGAGAAGGAACTCTTAAATCAAAACAGTCATAACTAAACTTAAAAAGGGCTGCTAATTTGATTTTAATACAGCCCTTTATAAAATAGTGTTAAAGAATGAACAGCCTTAAACAGCATACCAGTATCGCCGTCGGTTATTTTTTGACTGCAGCTTTACTGGGAATTTTGCTAAGGCTGTTTTTTATTATCCCCATTTCTGGCAATTTCCGCTATGTGGTTCACGGTCATTCCCACATTGCTCTTTTAGGCTGGGTTTATTTAGGACTAATTACTCTTATCTATAAGCTATACTTTTCTAAGGAAAAAATTTCCGAAACTTACCTCAGGATTTTTTGGTTCACGAATTTTACCCTTTTGGGTATGCTGGTTACTTTTCCATTTACAGGTTATGCCTTGTTTTCAATAATTTTTTCAACTTTATTTCTTCTCGCTTCTTATTGGGCGGTTTGGTATTTTTTCAAAAACATACCCGAACAGTATAGGTTTACCTACTCCTGGAAACTAATTAAAAAGGCATTAATATATCTGGTAGTTTCCAGCATTGGCCCCTGGGCAATAGGTGGAGTAATGGCAACTATAGGGAACACCTCAATCTGGTATAAATTATCGATCTATTTTTATCTCCACTTTCAGTATAACGCCTGGTTCATACTTGCACTTTTAGGAGTTTTATTTTTCACTCTTGAGAAGGCGGGATTAATTTTGCCGCAAAAGGATTTTAAAATCTTTTTTTGGATGCTCAACGCAGGATTGATCCTTAGCCTTTTCCTTTCGGCATTATGGGTAAACCCGCCTGTGGTCATATACCTGCTTGGTGCTGCCGGCGCAATCCTGCAGGTTGCCGCGTTCCTTAAATTATTTTTAATTCTGAAAAAGTTCAGCGAAGAGATTAGAGAGTTATTTTCACCCTTTGTTCATTTACTTCTGAAAATATCAGGATTTCTTTTAGCTGGCAAAGTATTGATGCAATTATTAACTGCCATTCCCTTTTTTGCGAACCTGGCCTTTCTTTATACCGATTTTATCATTGGTTACCTTCACTGGGTGTTCCTGGGAGTGGTTAGCATCGCTTTATTTGCATTCTTAAACCATTTCCTTCTGCTAAAGGTGGAAAAAGTCGCCTTTCATATTTATTTCACAGGATTTCTACTTTCTGAAGTTCTTATTTTCTTCAAAGGAATTTCCATTTGGCAACAAATCCCATTCTTTCAGAATTATTTCCTTATCCTGGTGGTTTCAAGCAGCCTTATGGTAGTTGGAATAGGAATTTTTCTTACTAAGAATATATCGGGCAGGTTGACAAAAGGTAAATCACATAGTTAAACCCTTGTAAAAATTCCGCTTTTTATAAATCCTTTAACGGCCTTAGTCCTTCCTGTGCTTTATATTATACCTATGAAAGTTACAGGATTACATTATTTAGGCTTAACTACACTGGTACTGGTGACTCTTGCAATAATGGTATTTTATAATATACCCTTTAGCATCGTATTTTTTACAACTATAGCAGGCCAGATCCTTTTAGTTTTTACTGTTTATAAAGTTCTAACCGATGATTATACTACAGATAAGACCTTTGATGACTGGTATGAGGATTATCCGTTTGGCAGGGATCAGTAATTATTTTTATTCCAAGAGAAGATTGAGAGTGGACTGATTAATATCATATTTTTTAATTCACTCATTTCCAATATTTGCACGTTAGAAAGTGTAAATATTTATGAAGGATCTTACCTGTTACCATTGTGGTGATGACATAAAAAGCCTAACCGAATTTGATGGAAAATCGTTTTGTTGTAACGGTTGCAGGACCGTATATGAAATATTTTCAGCAAGCGACCTTACTTCTTATTACGATCTTCAAAAGTCACCGGGTGCTGCGCCTAAACAACAGGAGGGTAAATATGACTTTTTATCCAATCCCAAAATTGTCGATAAGCTTCTGGAATTCCAGGATGGAAACTTACAAATTACAACCTTATACATTCCTCACATTCACTGCAGTTCCTGCATCTGGATCCTTGAAAATCTTCATAAACTTAAATCCGGTATCAATTCCTCACAGGTAGATTTTCCTAAAAAGACTTTAAGGATCACTTTCAATTCTGAAGAAATTGATCTTTTGGAACTTGTTAATTTCCTCAGCTCCATTGGCTATGAACCCTATATTAGCCTTGATGATGCTGAAGGCCGGAAAAAACATCTAAACCGCGGTTTAACTTATAAAGTAGGCGTTGCAGGATTTGCTTTTGGCAATGTAATGTTTCTTTCTTTTCCTGAATATTTTGAAGTTTCTGAATACTGGCTGGATCAATACAAATTCCTTTTTCGCTGGCTGATGTTTGCATTTTCCCTTCCGGTTGTTTTTTATGTTGCACAGGATTATTTTATTTCTGCTTATAAAGGCCTAAGAGCAAAAGTGCTGAATATTGATGTGCCCCTGGCTCTTGGGATCGTAGTATTGTTCGTAAGAAGTACCCTGGAAATAACTTTTGACTGGGGTACAGGTTTTTTTGACAGTCTAACCGGCTTACTTTTTTTTCTCACCCTTGGAAAATTATTTCAGCAGAAGACTTATAGTTTTCTTTCTTTTGAGAGAGATTACAAATCCTACTTCCCTATTGGTATTACCAGGATAACTTCAGAAGGAAAGGAAGAAAGTGTCCACGTGAACGAGATTGAGAAAGGTGACCGCTTGTTAATAAGAAATGAGGAATTAATCCCTGTAGACGGGATCCTTATGAATGGTAATGCCCGTATTGATTATAGTTTTGTCACGGGAGAATCTGTAGCTGTTTCCAAACAAAGTGGGGATAAACTTTTTGCAGGTGGAAGACAGGTTGCCGGGATGATCGAAATGGAAGCTTTAAAATCGGTCTCGCAAAGTTATCTTACCAAATTGTGGAGCAATGATGTTTTTAGGACCAATAAAGAGCACGGCTTTACCCGGTTGATCGACCACATTAGCAAATATTTTACGATCATCCTCTTATTGATCGCATTTACAGCAACCTCCTATTGGGTCTTCATCGATATAGCAATAGCAATTAATGTTTTTACGGCCGTACTAATTATCGCCTGCCCCTGTGCGTTGGCAATGTCCACACCCTTTACCCTTGGAAATCTTCTCCGCATCTTTGGGAATAAAAAGTTCTACTTAAAAAATGCTGGGGTAATTGAGCAATTAGCAAAAGCTGACACCATTATCTTTGATAAAACCGGAACCATTACCTCCAACAAAAGGAGCAGTATTTCTTATGAAGGAATTGAACTAACCGCCCAGGAAGAATCTCTTCTCAAAAATACACTGCGCGCATCAAATCACCCTCTTAGCCGAACTTTGTACAGTGTATTAGCCGAGTATGATATTGTCCCTTTGGATGACTACCGGGAAACGGTTGGAAAAGGCATGGAAGCGAGGAGCAGGGACCACCAAATAAAAGTTGGTTCGGGAGACTTTGTTGGCAGTACGTTATTGGCACCTTCTTTAAACACTTCGGTTCACATAAGTACCGATAATAGTTATAAAGGAAAATATATTTTTTATAATCAATACCGTGAGGGAATAGAGGAAGTTTTTTCAGCTTTTGAAAAGGATTACCACCTTGCTATTGTATCTGGAGATAATGAAGGAGAAAAGCAGCGCCTGGAAAGAATTTTACCACAAAAAACAGAGTATTTATTCAACCAAAAACCCGAAGATAAATTAATGTTTGTTAAATCTCTACAAGACCAGGAAAGAAAAGTAATAATGGTTGGTGATGGTTTAAATGATGCAGGGGCTTTGGCAAAGAGCGAAGTTGGAATTGCTATTTCAGAAAATGTAAATGTTTTCTCCCCGGCGTGTGATGCCATACTTGATGCTTCTGCATTTAAACAACTTTATTCCTTTATGAAAGCTGCAAAATCATCAATTACAGTAATCAAAATCAGTATTCTGCTGTCTTTTCTTTATAATATAATAGGATTGTATTTTGCAGTTACAGGGCAACTCTCACCAATTATTGCAGCTATTTTAATGCCTTTAAGCTCTATAAGCATTATAGTATTTGCAACTATTTGCACTAATCTAATTGGCAGAAAAATAAAGTAAATTTAATCTCTTTTTTTAAAGATATTGAGAGACAGCATATTGGCATCCTTATTCTTTCTAAGTTTTAAAAGTTTTCTTACAAGAGAATAAAAAACTCCTACTACGATAAGAATTTGCACCCCCATTAAAAGATATAAATATGACATATTTTTTTGCCTGCTTTTTTATAAGCGGTACAAAAATGAATAAAAAGAATTACAACTATTAATGTTTTAGCCCCGAACAATAACAAAACTTTAGAGCTTTTATTAATAAAAATTACTAATTTAAAATTGCTAAACCATAAAGGTTTCTAAAAACAAATTTAAAGCATTAAAAATTGAAGTTGAAAGAGAAGAAAATTTCTGTTAAGGCTTTACCTGTTCATGATATTATAAAAGATCTGGCAAAACAGTGGGGGATTAGCATTGATGAAGATAGTGGAGAACTTACCATCAACCTTCCTGCAAGACTGGGCACCGGTTTTATAAGAGGTATTAGTTTTGATTCAGGAATTGGAATTATAGAATATCATTGTAAATTCCTTCAGGATTATCAGATACATTTTACAATAAACAAAACTCATCCTTTAAAGTTCATCTTTTGCTCCCAGGGTAATGTGGAGCATACTTTTGCTGAAGATGAAGACACTCATACTATACAAACCTATCAAAATATCATAGTTTCCAGTAGTGCCAATAATGGACATATCCTGAAATTTAAAAAGGATGAAGATTGTCACCTTACGAGTTTAGAAATTATCAGGAATGTGTTCAGCACCCGCAACAATCATCAATATAAAGGTCTTGATCCCCAGCTTAAGGAACTTTTTGAAGATTCTGTTGCTGGAAAAAAATTCTTTTACCAGGGAAATTACAGTATCAAAGCGGCAGACATTGTAGAGGAAATAAATAAAAAAGAATATTCGGGATTTTTGAGGATACTTTTTATGGAAGCCAAGTCTTTTGAGATGCTTGTAATACAAATTAATCAATATCTTGATGATCTTCAGGAAGATAAGCTACCACAAATCATCCGGAAATCAGATCTGGAAAAAGTTAAAAGAGTGGCCGAAAAAATTAAAAATGACCTTGGGACCAACCATTCCGTTGATGCCCTTGCGAAAGAAGTGGGAACGAACGTGAATAAACTTCAGGAAGGTTTTAAGTATCTTCATAATCTAACAGTAAATAAATATATGCAGCAGGTAAAGCTGGAAGCTGCAAGGGAATTACTTGAGGAAAGTGACTACAATATTTCTGAAATAGTTAACCAAATAGGATTGAACAACAGAAGCTATTTTTCTAAAGTCTTTAAAGAAAGATATGGAGTAAGCCCCAAATATTTTCTGAAATCAAATCAGGATCAGGAAATTGTGGATGATGAAGAAGACAATTAAGTGATATTATTTTTCTGAAATTGGTAACTCCACAATAAAAGACGATCCCTTTCCTTCACCTTCACTTATCGCATAAACTTCACCCCTGTGCGCAGTGACAAAATGTTTTACTATGGAAAGTCCTAATCCACTCGAACTTTCACCGCCGGTGGGTTCTGCACTTAATGAAGTGAATTTTCGAAAAAGATGGTTGAGATCATCTTTGGTAAGACCGGGTCCTTCATCCCTCACGGTTAGAATTGCTTTATTGCAGGCTATATTTAAGCTAATGTAAATGTCCTTACCATATGGAGAATATTTAATAGCATTATTGATAAGATTGTCAACAATTTCTGAAAGCCTTTGGTGGTCTCCATACACTTCACAACCTTCTGTAATACTTAATTTCAGGATTTGATCTTTGTTTCTTGCCAGGGAACTATTGGTTGCAACCACTCCTTTAATAAGATCAGAAAAATTGACTTTTCGAAGTCTTAATTGTATTCTACCAATATCGTCCCTTGCTGCATCCAGAAGATCATCCAGGATCTTGTTCATTCTTTTTCCTGCACTTTTTATTTGACTGGCAATATTATCTATCGCATCTGGATTATCCTTGTTCAGTAGAACCATATCTGCCAGCAAAGGCATTATCGAAAGGGGATTTTTGAGATCGTGAGCCGTAATATTTAAGATATTATGATGATGTTTAACGGCTGTTTTTACCTCCAGTTGTGCCTCCATTTGGGAAATAACCAAATCTGCAAGATTTCTAAGGATATCTTGTTGATGCCCGGTAATGGTTCGCGGTTTTTTATCTATCACGCACAAAGTGCCAAGATTATATCCTTCTTTACTTTTTAAAGGAATTCCATAGTAGAACCGTAAATGGAATTCTCCCGTAATTAGTGGATTTTTGCACGTTCTCTCATCCAGTTCTGCATTCTCTACCAGGTAATATTCTGAATTCATTATAGCCTCAGCACATAACCCATAACTCCTGTGCATTTCCTGAATATTTATTCCATAACGGCTCTTGACCCAAATACGATCCTTATCTACAAAAGTGATTGCAGAAATTGGCATCTCGAGCAGCTCAGCGGCCATTCGGGTAAGGTTATCAAAATTCACATCTGGAGGAGTATCAAGAATTTCGTACTTTTTCAAGCTTTCAATCCTCTTCGCCTCCAGAATTTCATTAGATTCCCTTATTGAGCTCATAATTAACGAATTAATTCTCCATATTAAATATAACAGTTTTTCTTAAATATTTCAAAAAAAATTATTGTATGAGGTTTTACTTTAAGATTATTTATAATTTCATTTCTTTTAGATTGAAGATTATTCATCATATACGCCAAAAAATATAATTATCCGTAATAATTAAATTTTAACATATTCGGTTAGTTTTTACCACATAAAATTTAGCTTTTTAAGGAGATTTTCAAATAAAATTAAACCCCAAATTTTAAAAATTTGGGGTTTAATTAAAGCGTTTAATTATTTTTTTAATTATTAATTCTCAATTTCTGTTTTGATGGCCTGAATGGTTTCTGTATTATCGACTCCTAAACCTTCCTGTTGATGGACCAAAATTCCTTCCTCATCAAAAACGCTTATAATGTTAGAATGAGAAAAATCTATGGGAGAGATCTTTTTATAACTTACCGCAAGAACTGCTGCAAATTCGCGGGTATCTTCCGGGGTGCCACGTAAGAACATCCAGTGATCCTCTTCCATTAGATTTTCTTTAGAAAACTTTTTTAAATTTTCAGGAGTATCAGTTTCAGGATCTATACTTACCATTAAAAATTTTACTTTTTCAAGATCCTTTTCCGGAACCTGCTTTTCAATATTCCGCATATCTGCCACTAATCGTGGACAGGCCGCTTTGCAGGATGTGTAGATCATGACCACAACCAGAACATTTCCCCGCAGATCCTTCAGTTCTATTTGTTCATTATCTTGTGTTGTCCAGGTGGATGGAAGATTGTAAACGGAAAGTTCAGGCAATTCAGAATAAAGATTCGCAGTGCCTTTTGCTTTGTCCCCTACAGCAATTTCTTCAGCAGGTTTATCCTGTTTGTTATTACAGCCCGTAAACATCATTGCCATCAGGAATATGATCATTAAGTTTTTCATGATATTATTTTAATAAATTCGGTTTTACATCCTGCACACATCGAAAGCCCAGGTTTTTTATAGTGTAGTTGGCTTTGATACTTCCGCGGAAGGCATAGCGCATAAAAGCAGCATAATTCATTAAATCGTTAGCACCTATAGCCGAAGCTCCACAAAAAAGATTATTATCTCCTGTGGAATCGTTTCTTGATTCACCCGATATTAAAACCGAATTAAAATCAAGTGTCCACTCCCAAACCAACCCGTGAAGATCATAGACTCCCCAGTAATTTTTAAAAGTAGATCCAATTTCATTTTTAAACGTTTGGGGAGTTTCATACCATTCCAGGATGAATTGGTTATAAGATAACTCCTGCCGTGCATCGGGAATAGATTTGTTTGCCATTGCTGCGTATTCCCACTCATCCACCGTTGGTAATCTTTTCCCCTGGCACTCACAGTAATTTTTTGCCGCATACCAGGAAACATTGGTTACAGGAGAATTCTTTTTTATATCCCGCGAGAAAGTTTCGTCATCTTTCCAGTTGACCAAATAACTTTCATCTGCAAATAGTTTTTTTATCTGCGACTTTTTCCAACGCGGGTTCTTTCTAACAAATTCCAGGAACTGCTCATTCGTAACAGGATAAACATCCATAAGAAAATCGTTTACCATCACCTCTGTCTTCGTTCCATAAAGAGGGACAAATTCTCCTCCTTTTATCTTAACCATTGATCCGGATTGGCAATTTGCCTGGCCCTGAACCAATAGTGCGAAACATAATACCAATCCAGATATAGTTTTCATGATCTGACTTATTTTATTTAACTTTTTTAACCATATCTACAGTAACATCGGTTTTATTATTACCCCAGTTATTATAGATGTAGGTCATTACATTTGCCACATCCTCATCAGATAGATTTTGAGGAGGCATTACACTGTTGTAAACTATTCCATTCACTTTTACTTCTCCAGATAATCCATATTTTACTGCACTAATTGCTTTATGAGGATCGGCATTTAAGTAATCTGATTTAGCTAATGGAGGAAAAGCATTTGGAATTCCGGCTCCGGTAGACTGGTGGCAGGCAAGACAACTTTGAGAGTAGATACTTTTTCCCTTTTCGAGTTTTTCGGCCATAGAAACATTACTAACCGCAACAGGGGCATCATTATTCTCTTTACTAATTTTTGTGGTTGCAACTGCCTCAGGATTATACGCTTTTTCTTCTACCTGCCCGCTGTAGATCCTTTTATTCTCTGCACCTTCCACTTTCAACATACCTAAAGCACCTTTATTAAAGGCTCTAAAAATGGAGTGGTCCACAAGAATAAAGTTCCCGGGAACATCTACTTTAAATTCCACAATTGCGGCACCTCCGGCAGGAATGATAGTAGTTTGCACATTTTCATTAATTAAACTTCCTCCTTCAATATGAACTTTGTCAAAAATTTCGCCGATCACGTGGAAAGAAGAAACCAGGTTAGGACCTCCATTACCCACATATAATCTAACAGTTTCTCCAACTTCAGCAGTAATGGCATTATCTCCTGTAAGAGCTCCCACTTTACCATTAAAAACTACATAATCTGCCTTTTCATCAATTGCCTTCTGCATATCAAAAGGCTGTAAACCTCTTTCTCCATTTTTACCTTTTGTATAAAAATCTCCCTGCATTATATAATATTCTTTGTCTACAGGCGGAAGTCCTCCTTTGGGTTCAACCAGTATCAATCCATACATTCCATTTGCAACGTGCATACCTACAGGCGCCGTGGCACAGTGGTAGACATAAAGCCCGGGATTCATAGTTTTAAAATTAAAAACCGCCTCACGCCCCGGGGCCACAAAAGAAGATTCTGCTCCTCCACCGGGACCGGTAACAGCATGAAGGTCTATATTATGCGGTAGTTTACTGTCCGGGTGATTTTTTAAGTGAAACTCAACCTCATCCCCTACCCGGGTTCTTATGAAGCTGCCCGGTACCGTACCATCGAAAGTCCAGTAAACATAACTTACTCCATCTGCCATTTCCATTTCTTTTTCGACCACTTCCATATTAATAATTAATTTGGAAGCCGATCTGTTTCCTACCGGTCTTGGAACTAATGGCGGTGCTGTGAGTTCAGCTTCAATTTCTCCATATACCTTTATACTTTCTGGA
Source organism: uncultured Antarcticibacterium sp. (assembly GCA_964639695.1). Taxonomy (GTDB): domain Bacteria; phylum Bacteroidota; class Bacteroidia; order Flavobacteriales; family Flavobacteriaceae; genus Gillisia. The sequence goes on from CAZXEY010000038.1 coordinate 19,958, forward strand.
TCCTCTTTTGCCGCAACAGCTTTTTCACAGGAAATAAAAGCTCCTGTAATGAAGGTGGTTAATAAGAAAAACAGGATGTAAACAAGCGGTGATTTTTTACTAAAATTTCTCATGGCCAACTATTTATAGGTGATTCATATTTTCTTATACAAATCTCCTGAATAAGAAAAGCTTAAAACATGACCTCAGTCATAATCACTGTTTTTTTTAAGAAAACGTAAATTTTTTGAAACCTGACCAAAATCATATTTCTTAAAGGACCATGCCTGTAGCTTTGCCTATCAAATTTAAGGTATGAGTGTTATCTATGTCCTCTTAACAATAAGTATAGTTGTGGCAATATGTTTTTTCGTGGCTTTTATTGTTGCAGTAAAAAACGGGCAATTCGATGATGATTATACCCCCTCTGTAAGAATGCTTTTCGATGATGAACTCGTCAGGGAAAAGAAGGAAAAACCAAACCAGTAATAACACAAATTGAATTAAGTATGGAATTGCAGCAGTTCTATTACGACAACAAAATCGTAAAAAACTTCCTCTACGCAACCCTGTTCTGGGGAGTTATAGGTATGAGTGTAGGGCTATTATTAGCTTTTTTATTTTTATTCCCCAATCTCACCGATGGAATTTCCTGGCTGAGTTTTGGACGTCTCAGGCCATTACACACCAATGCGGTGATTTTCGCATTTGTGGGTAACGCCATTTTTGCAGGAGTTTATTACTCCACCCAAAGGTTACTCAAAGCACGTATGTACAGTGATACATTGAGTAAGATCAACTTTTGGGGCTGGCAGGCAATAATAGTCGCTGCGGCCATTACCTTACCCCTGGGAATAACCAGTTCCAAGGAATATGCAGAACTGGAATGGCCCCTGGATATTGCAATAGCAATTGTATGGGTGGTTTTTGGCTGGAATTTAATAGCCACCATTTTTAAAAGAAGACAACGCCACCTTTATGTCGCCATCTGGTTTTACATCGCTACCTTTGTTACCGTTGCTGTACTGCACATCTTCAACAGCCTGGCTTTGCCTGTTGGTTTATTTAAAAGTTATTCTGCCTACGCAGGGGTGCAGGATGCACTTGTACAATGGTGGTACGGGCACAATGCGGTAGCATTCTTTTTAACCACACCTTTCCTTGGGCTTATGTACTATTTTGTCCCAAAAGCTGCAAACAGGCCGGTTTATTCTTATAAATTATCCATTATCCACTTTTGGTCCCTTATCTTCATTTATATCTGGGCGGGGCCCCACCACTTATTATATTCTGCTTTGCCAGATTGGGCACAAAACCTGGGAGTAGCATTTTCTGTAATGTTACTGATGCCCTCCTGGGGTGGTATGATAAACGGACTTCTTACTTTACGCGGTGCGTGGGATAAAGTTAAGGCCGATCCTGTTTTAAAATTTATGGTTGTAGCCATTACAGGTTATGGTATGGCAACTTTTGAAGGGCCTATGTTATCCCTTAAAAATGTAAACGCCATTGCACACTTTAGCGACTGGATCATAGCCCACGTTCACGTGGGTGCGCTTGCCTGGAACGGCTTTCTCACATTTGGTATGGTATATTGGTTAATCCCCAGAATGTTTAAGACCCATTTATACTCCACCAAACTTGCAAATATTCATTTCTGGACCGGGACCTTAGGTATCATCATTTATGCAATGCCAATGTATGTTGCAGGATTTGTACAGGCTTCTATGTGGAAGCAGTTTAATCCAGACGGTACTCTTACCTACGGAAATTTCCTGGAGACAGTGACCGAAATTATCCCAATGTACTGGATGCGTGCAATTGGAGGAAGTATGTATATCGTGGGGATGTTTATCCTTATCTACAATGTTTACAAAACCATAAGATCTGGATCCCGGGTTGCTGATGAATTAGCTGAAGCTGCACCACTGCAAAAAATTACCGGAAAAAGACTGGTAGGGGAAGGTTTCCATACCTGGCTTGAACGTAAACCAGTGCAGCTAACCATTCTTGCTACTATTGCAATCCTTATTGGAGGAGTCATCCAGATCGTCCCAACAATTCTCGTAAAATCTAACATCCCTACCATCACCAGTGTAAAACCTTACACGCCCCTTGAACTTGAAGGCCGCGATATATACATAAGAGAGAGCTGTGTATCCTGCCATTCCCAAATGGTGAGGCCATTTAGAAGCGAAGTTGAACGCTATGGAGAGTACTCTAAGGCGGGGGAATATGTATATGATCACCCATTCCTTTGGGGAAGCAAAAGAACCGGTCCTGATCTTATGAGGGTTGGAGGAAAATATTCCGATAACTGGCACTTTAACCATATGTATGATCCTCAAAGCACATCGGCAGGATCCATTATGCCGGGATATAAATGGTTGATCACGAACGAACACGACCGTTCTAAAACCATGGAGAAAATGGAGGTAATGGTGAAACTGGGAGTGCCATATACTCCCGAAGAAATTGCCAACGCCTATGCTAATATGGATGCCCAGGCGACCCAAATTGAGAAGAACCTTTACAACGATCCCGACTTTGTAAGAACCTATGAAGCAGATAAAAAATATGCTGAAGAGAACGGGCTGGAATTCGTGGAAATGAGAAACCGGGAGATCATTGCCTTAATAGCGTATATGCAGCGACTTGGAACAGATATTAAAGTGAAAGACCCACAGGTAACCAGTACAATTATAAATTAAACAATATGTTCAAATTTGTTAAAGGCCATATGGAAACTATAGACGGGGTAGCAATCTACCCTATAGTTTCCCTGCTCATCTTCTTCTTATTCTTTGTTATCCTGTTTTGGTGGGTATTTACAGCTAAAAAAGACTATCTAA
>CAZXEY010000039.1:0-2393 GCA_964639695.1 uncultured Antarcticibacterium sp.
GGATGTTTAAAAAAATCTCTTTTTAAATTAGAAATATCATCTCTAATATCCGGAAAATAGGTAAGGAAAAATTCATCTGCCTTTTCTTCTGTAGTTATACTTTCAAAAGACACCTCTCCTTCAAATGGTAAAAAAAGTGTACAAGTGAAGCTGCCATCCAAATTGGGCATAGCAATTAACATAAATTCCCCTCTCGGCCAAATATGAAAAGATCTATTGTCGAGCTTATGACTACCGTCCTTATTAGCGGGAATAGTTAATTCCTTATAACCTACATCGATAAAATATTGAGAGTAGTTAAATCGGCTTTGGCGTTGCATTTTGTGCCTTACGCGTGAAAAGGCACCGTCTGCACCAAAAATTAGATCATATTGATATTCTCTCCATTCACTCTTCTCACTCTCACCCGTATAAATTTTCGCTTCAGCAAGTTCAATATCCCACACTTTTTCCTCAAATTTAAAAACAGCTCCTGCCTCTTCTGCCAGATCGACCATTTTTCGATTTAAAACGCCACGGGATATCGAATATATAGCCTCTCCTTCTTTACCATATTTCTGAAAATAAAGAGGTTTATCCTTTACGTGCATTGCTCTTTTATCCAGAGGTAAGGCTAATTTTCTTATATCCTTCTCCACCCCTATTTTTGCTAAAGCATTCCACCCCCTGTTAGACATAGCCAGATTTATGGACCGGCCTGAAAACTCTACTGTTCTCACATCTTTTCGCCTGTCAAAAACAGTAACAGAATGGCCTCTCTTTCTCATATAAATAGCCAGTAAAGAACCAACAAGACCAGATCCTATTATAGCTATATCTTTTTTTTCTTCCATCAAACCAGAGTAGAATAGATTTTATTACTGCGCAAGTAACCATTTTTCAGGTTCAACAAAATTACTGAATTTTAACCAATACTTACCGTTACCATACCTAAGTGTAACATAAGATTAAATTTATCCCTACTAAGGCTATAAATGGGAATTGTAATTATTTTAACATTTCTTAGCTACTCATCCTTTAACTTTAGAGAAATTCGGTAAAACCCGGTAATATTAAACACTATGGATAGGGAAAAGCTTGAGCGTATGCGCTCTACACGCAACAAACTGGAAGATATTAAAAACAGCCAGGAAAGTATCATTGATAAAATTAACCATGTTATTACAGATCTTTTTCAGCACCCTGACAAGGATTTGGAAAAGGCAATGGAAAAGGCACATCAAAAATCTTCCGATAATGTAGATGCAATTCGGGCAGCGATTGATGAGTACGAGATGAGAATTAACAAAATGGAAAACGAAGGATAATTTTACCAGATTATGAATTACTTGAATCGAGAAGATATTGATGGCCTGGATAAACTTTTCCGGGCTAATCTCATCAATAGCTGCATAGGTTATAAATCGGCAAATTTAATTGCAACAGTTTCCAAAAACGGTAAGTCTAATGTGGCTGTATTTAATTCTGTCACCCACCTTGGAAGCAATCCACCTTTGCTGGGATTTATTTTACGTCCCACTACTGTACCCAGAAACACTTTCAAAAATTTAAAAGAAACGGGCTTTTTTACTGTAAATCATATTCACCGGAATATGATAGAACAGGCACATCAAACTGCTGCAAAATACGATGAAAATATTTCAGAATTCACCGAAACAGGCCTTGAAGAAGAATATTTACACGATTTTACAGCCCCTTATGTTAAAGAGTCAACTATAAAAATGGGGTGCCAGTATGTAAATGAATACCATATTAAAGAGAATGATACGATTTTAGTGGTCGCACAAATTGAGCATCTTTATTTTGAGGAGGGAATACAGGCTAACGATGGGTGGTTAAGATTAGATGATGCAGAGACTGTTGCTATTAATGGCCTGGATGGATATGCACTTCCCGCTTTAATTGACAGATTCCATTATGCCAGACCGGGTAAGGAACTACGTTCTTTTTTTAAAAATTTGGAAAATTAGCTAAAGTAAGCACCTTTATAGTTATTATTAAAATCTTTTAGCTAATGCAATTTATTAAGGCAATAGAGTAGATATTTCTCAAAATTTTTAGATTAAAGTTAAACACTCGTTAAATCCTATTCAGATATTGGGAGATTCTATAAATTAGATGTTCGTTTCAAGGCTTTGGGATGATATTTATTGATATATGAAAAAATCTCCCAAAGACGGTACAATTATTTAAATCTAAACCAATGCAACAAAAGTTGCGCTAAAACAACCACAATATGAGAGATTTAATTTGGCTTATCGTAGTTTTACTAGTAATCGGATGGCTTGTAGGATATTTTGCTTTTCCTGATTTAGGAAGTATTATCCACATCCTGATCGTAGTAGCAGTAATATTGATTTTATATAAATTATTAACCGGTAGAAGGTTATAAA
>CAZXEY010000039.1:2403-22701 GCA_964639695.1 uncultured Antarcticibacterium sp.
CCTTTGGATAACAAGGGGCTTTTTTGATTTTAGAAAATATAAAAAAACAGTTAGAATGTGGAATCTTGAAGACCGTAACGCATTAGTTACAGGAGGAACAAAAGGTATAGGAAGAGCAACAGTAATAGAATTTCTGGGATTAGGGGCGCGAGTTTTATTTACTGCCCGTAATCCTGAAGAAGTCAAAGCATTTGAAGATGAACTTAGGTCAAAAAATTATGAAGCGACTGGTATTGTGGCTGATAGTTCAATTTCAGGGGACCGCGAAAAAGTTTCGAAATGGATCAGGGAGAACTGGAAAAAACTTGATATTCTCGTAAATAATGCTGGAATCAATATCAGGAAAAAAGCTACTGAATATTCAGAGGAAGAGTATCAAAAAATAATAGCTATTAATTTACTTTCTCCTTTTCAGTTTAGCCGGATATTGTATCCTCATTTGGAGAAAAGTGGCAAAGCAGCAATCATCAATGTTTCTTCAGTAGCAGCTTTACAGGATGTTGGTACCGGCACCCCTTATGCAATGGCCAAAGCCGGACTGTTACAACAAACCCGAAGCCTCGCAGTAGAATGGGCTACACAAAACATAAGAGTAAACGCTGTCTCACCATGGTTTACTGAAACTCCACTTACTAAAGGTTTTCTTTCACAGGAAGAGAAAATGGTTCCAATTTTAAAACGTACCCCACTGGGAAGAGTCGCTAAAGCAGAAGAAATGGCTGCCATTATAGCTTTTCTCGCCATGGATAAATCATCTTATATAACAGGTCAAAATATAATTGCTGATGGAGGAATGAGTATAAATGCAATTTGATAAGGAAATCTTCTAAAATTGATAACCGAATAACTATTTTTATATAAAATTCACATTATGAAAAACATTTTTACTTTTTGCCTTTTTCTTTTTTTGATTGTTGGTTGCAAAAATGAACCTAAATCTGAGGAAAGTTCTTTAATTACCAATGAGGAATCTGGAGAAGAGCCAATAGCAACCAAAGTCGCCTATGCCAATGGCTTTCAAAACTTTGAGGACGTAGAGCAGCTTTCTTTCACCTTTAATGTTAAGGTTAACGATACGGTGAGATCACAAAGAGCCTGGAAATGGTTTCCGGTAGAAGACAGGGTTGAACTAACAGAAAATGGACAAACTTCCAGTTACATCAATGACGGGGAATTTGACGAACAGGAAAAAACACTGGATCAAAAGTTCATAAATGATACTTATTGGCTTTTATTTCCTTTTCAACTTGTATGGAGTGAGTATGACTTAAGCCACAACAGGAAAGCAATAGCTCCCATAAGCGGTGAAGAAATGGAAATGCTTTCAGTTTCTTTTGCTAATGAAGGCGGGTATACTCCCGGTGATACCTACCATATTTATTTAAAAGATGATATGATCCAGGAATGGACCTATGAATCTTCAAATGGCAGAGAATTATCTACTACCTGGGAAGATTATGAAACCTTTAATGGGATTACAATTGCCAAAACCCACAAAAGCCAGGATGGTAGTTTCCAATTATATTTTACAGATATTGAGGTAATAAAAGCGGAAGATTAGGTTTCTAAAATTCCTCTTTTTAGGATCTGTCCAAATTGATACATATCTTCAAAAGAACAATAGAAAGGTGCGGGAGCTAATCTAATAACATTTGGTTCCCGCCAATCTATTATTACTCCATTCTCCATAAGGTAGTTAAAAATTTCCTTTCCTTCGCCGTGAAGGAATACCGATAATTGGGTACCTCTTTCAGCAGGATTTGAAGGTGTAATGATTTCAAAATCTCCTCCTACTTCTTCATCTATTTCTTTGAGGATGAACTCCAGGTAAGAAACAATTTTATCCCGCTTTTCAATTAATGCAGGCATTCCTACTTTATCAAAAATTTCTAAGGATGCGAGATAAGGTGCCAACGCCAGAATAGGAGCATTGCTTATTTGCCAGGCATGCGCCCCTGGTTCGGGTTGAAACTGAGGTTCCATTAAAAATCTTCTTTTCTTATTATGGCCCCACCAGCCTTCAAAACGGGGAATATCTTTTTTTCCGTGGTATTTTTCATTGATAAAACATCCTGAAGCATTGCCCGGCCCGGAATTCATATATTTATAACTACACCACGCAGCAAAGTCTACATTCCAATCGCTCAATTGCAGCTCAACGTTTCCTGCTGCATGGGCCAGGTCCCATCCAACTTTTGCACCTACAGCGTGTCCCGCTTTGGTTATAGCCTCCATATCCAGTACCTGCCCCGAGTAATAATTTACTCCACCAATTAATACCAAAGCACATTCCTCCCCTACTTCATTAATCTTTCTTATAATATCCTGAGTCCTAAAAACATGCTCTCCTTCTCTCTTCTTAATTTCAACTACAGTATTTTCAGGGTTTAATCCATGAAATTTGACTTGTGAGGCTATCATATATTGATCGCTGGGGAACGCTTTTTCCTCACAAATAATCTTATATCTCCTTTTGGTAGGTTTATAAAAGGAAACCATCAATAAATGTAGGTTAACCGTAAGGGTATTCATTACTGTTATTTCTTCGGGTTTTGCGCCGACTATTTTTGCCAGTTTAGCAGAAAATCTTTCGTGGTATTCCCACCAGGGCTTATCTGCATAAAAATGTCCTTCTACAGCAAGGTTTGCCCAATCATTCATTATCTCATCCACATACGCTTTTGCTGATTTAGGTTGGAGACCCAGAGAATTTCCTGTAAAGTATATAACATCTTTCCCATTTACTTTTGGAAAAATAAATTCTGACTTATAAGTTGCCAAAGGGTCTTTTTCATCTAAACTTCTGGCGAATTCTCTGCTATTCTCAAACGTCATAAAACTAATTTTTGTAAAAATACCATTTAGGAACGTATTTAAAAGTAATAGGGACAAGAAATGAAACAGAAGTTCCTGTTTCTTATTAAATTTGAAAAAAATGAAATATGCACTTTATTCCACAGGAATTAGATGATTACGCTGTAAAACATACCGATGAGGAACCGGAATTATTGAACCGGCTTGCAAGAGAAACTTTTCAAAAGGTCCTGCAACCAAGGATGTTAAGCGGGCATTTTCAGGGCAGGCTGCTAAGTTTGCTGTCAAAAATTATAAAACCTTCCTCTATTCTTGAAATTGGAACCTATACCGGATATTCGGCATTATGCCTTGCCGAAGGATTGACAAAAGAAGGGATTCTTCATACAATAGACATTAATGAGGAGCTTGAACATCTTCAAAAAAAGTATTTCAATCTTTCAGAATATAAAGAGCAGATCATTTCTCATCTTGGTAACGCTTTAGATATTATTCCTGAACTGGACCTGAAGTTCGACCTTGTTTTTATGGATGCTGATAAGCCTAATTATCCTGCATATTTCAACCTTATTATTCCTAAAATGAAACCGGGAGCTGTTTTACTTACCGACAATGTATTGTGGAGTGGCAAAGTGGTAGAGGAAATTAAAGAGGATGACGAATCTACCAAAGCACTTATTAAATATAACAGAATGGTTATGGAAGATAAAAGGCTGGAAACAATTTTATTGCCGGTAAGAGACGGCTTGAGTATTAGCCGGATAAAATAATTTTAATAGAACCGCCGGCCGGCCATGATGTAGATCCTGTAAAAAAGGAAGGCAAATAGGATCCCTACCAGAGCACCTACTAAAAGATCTAAAGGATAATGTACTCCAACATAGATCCTGCTCATAACAAAGAGGATTGGCCAGATGTATACCAGATAGATCCATTTGTACTTTTTTCTTAAACTGAGAACTACGAAAGTAGTCACTACAAATGAGGAGGAAGCATGTCCCGAAAAGAAACTGAAATTGGTAGGAGTATCCAGGATCCTGATAAGATCCAGTAACTCAGGCTCGTTGTTTGGACGAAGCCTGTCGGCAATATTTTTTACGAAATTGGTAAATCCAAGGGTTGTGAAAAATGCAGCGATTAAAAGGAGAGATTTTAGTAATGCTTTTTTCCAATGATAAGAAGCGAAAAACATTATAAAGAAAAAAATGTAAAGAGGAATCCAATTTTTTACGTTAGTGACAAAAATCCAGAAAGAATCGTACGACTCTATTCCTAAACTGTTTAAATAAACGAATAGTTCCCTATCCCACTTATTTAATTGGTCAATCATTTATAGCTTACGTTTTACAGACCCTGTAATTTCTTCAATATCTTCTTTTACTTTGCTGATCTCGTTCTTAACGTCTCTTGAAATATCAGAATTTAACCCCTGCTTTTCAGCACTTTTGGTTATTTCATTCTTAATATCATTAGAAGCATTTTTTAAGGTGCGCATACCTTTACCCAGTCCTCTGGCAATTTCCGGAATTTTATCGGCTCCAAAAACCATTACCAATACAAACATTATAAAGGCAATTTCGGCTCCACTAATAAATAAAGGAAGTGTAATCATAGGCGACAAAGATAACGACAAAATATGCTAAAAAAGAAGCCGACTCGTTAAAGTCGGCTTAATTTTTTTGGATTATTTATCTCCCGAATTGTTTTTAAACTTCTGGAATTTGTTCTCCTTGTTTTCCTGTGGCCAACTATTATTATCCACATCAACATCTGCTGTCATCATAGCGGGATCTACCGTAATTTTGACAATTTCTTTATCTGTAGCAATAGCTTTGCTCACCTGCTCATCATTTTTCCTCCAAACCTGAACAGGGTATGTAATGGTTTCAGAAGTACCATCAGCATAAGTATATTCCACAATTAAAGGCATTACCAAACCTCCCGGCTTGCTAAAAGTAACTTCATAGAAATACTTAGGAGTTTTTAATTTTGCTCTTTCCGCAGGTGTAAAGTTATCCATTAAATACTCATTAAGTTTAGGAGCATTTTCAAGAGGACTTTTACCTTTCATTGCGGCATTGTATTCATCGCTGCTTTCCTCCACCACATAAATTCCATCAAATTTAGAAGGATCGGTAATGTTATATCGTTGTAAAAGAGCAGCACCTTCTTTTGTTGCCTTATCTGTTACATAATATTTCTTTACCTCTTTCACTCCAATATCTACATAATCTGTACTATAGAACCAGCCTCTCCAAAACCAATCAAGATCTACACTGGAAGCATCTTCCATAGTCCTGAAAAGATCCTCGGGGGTGGGATGTTTAAACATCCATCTTTGAGAATAGGTTTTAAAAGCAAAATCAAAAAGTTCGGGCCCCATTACTGTTTCACGTAATATATTTAAAGCTGTGGCCGGTTTCCCGTATGCATTGTTTCCTAACTGATAAACATTCTCTGGATTAGACATGATAGGGGCAATAAACTTTTGATCTCCCTTCATGTAAGGAACTATTTTAGATGGAATTCCTCGTCTTGACGGGTATTCGGTAGCTGGTGCTATTGAAGAAGGATATTCTTTAGCGAACTGCTGCTCTGCCAGATATTGAAGGAAGGTGTTTAAACCTTCATCCATCCAACCCCATTGCCGCTCATCACTGTTTACGATCATGGGGAAAAAGTTGTGTCCTACTTCGTGAATAATAACGCTAATCATACCGAATTTTACTCCGTCACTATAAGTTCCATCCGGTTCTGGACGTCCATAATTCCAGCAGATCATAGGATATTCCATCCCCTGATTTTTTGCGTGAACAGAAATTGCTTTGTGATATGGGTATTGGAAGGTATGCTTGGAATAGGTCTTTAGAGTACTTGCAACGGCCCGTGTAGAATATTCTTCCCATAGAGGATTACCTTCTTTTGGATACATTGAAATTGCCATTACATCTTTCCCCATTACATTTACATTCATCATATCAACCACAAACTTTCTTGAGGTTGTAAAGGCAAAATCCCTTACCATATCTGCTTTTAACTTCCACGTTTTTTTCTTTTCTGAAAATTGTTTCTCAGCCGCTTCGGCTTCTGCCTGGGTAACGATAATTACAGGCTTATCGTAAGATTTCTTTGCCTGTTCATAACGTTTCATCATTTCATTGCTGTAAACTTCTTTCCTGTTAACAATTTCACCGGTACCGTCCAGAATATGATCGGCAGGCACGGTAATATTTACTTCGTAGCTTCCAAAAGGAAGGGCAAATTCTCCGCTTCCCCAAAATTGCATATTCTGCCAACCTTCAACATCATTATAAACTGCCATACGAGGGAAGAATTGAGCGATCACGTAAACATTGTTCCCATCTTCGGGAAAATGTTCGTAACCAGATCTTGCACGATCGGTAACATGGTTGTTTACATTGTACCACCACTTAATTTTGAACGTAAAATTTTCTCCCGGCATTAAGGGCTGTGGCAAATCTACCCGCATCATCGTAAAATTGATGGTATAGGGAAGAGCTTTACCATCTTTGGAAACTTCTTCAATATTAAATCCTCCATCAAAAGGTTGTGTCATAAATTCCTCCACAAAACCACCTGTTTGGGAAACCGGGGAAATTCCGCTTGCGTCTTTTTGTAGAGCAGGGGAATCTTTGGTCCGGATATTTTGATCCAACTGCACCCACAAATATTCTAATTTATCGGGTGAATTGTTATGATATGTAATAGTCTCCACCCCAGATAATATTTGTTTTTTATCATCCAGCTCGATATCCATTTTATAATCTGCCTGATTTTGATAATAAGCTGGTCCCGGGGAACCGGCTCCTGTGCGATACTGGTTTGGAGTTGCAAACTCCTGGTATAGCTGTCTAAATTTGTTTTCGTTTAAGTGCCCTTTTTCTTTATCTATCTCAACCTTTTTTTCACCTTCCTGGGCGAAAACTCCGGCCGAAAAAATAAAAAAACAAGCAAGGAAAACTGATTTAATTTTCGTCATTATAGTTTAAATTAATTTTGATTGCTAAAAATAATAATTAAAAGTTGTTAAAGGGAATGTTTAAAAAGATAAATTATCTTCTTCCTTACCATCTGCTAATATTAGGCTTTTCACCTTTCCCTTATGTTCCACATGTACAAGATTTTTCTGCTCGGGGAAAAGATCCATTAGAACTGTATTTTTAATCTGGATCTTTCTAAAAGACTTTACATTTGGAACCTCCACGTAAAGAAGAATCATGTCATCTTCATATTCTTTACCAAGATAATTCAGCTTTACAGGCTTACCGTCTACCGAAACTTCAAATTTCGCTTCAAAATATTTTTCAAGATGGTCTGTTGCCTTAGGTGTTTCCGATGCTAATCCTAACTTAATATTCTTATCAAACCTCTTTTGAAGCACATTTTCCAGGTCATCAATAAAGATCCGGGAAATTATCTGTAAACTTTCCTCCTTCGGATTATATTCGATTTCAGTAACGCTCACATAAAATTTATGAATAGCAGTAAAGGATGACAAAGCCAACAACAGTACCAGAAGTCTTATCTTTTGCATATAATATTAAAAATTAGGAACAGGAGGTTCATTGACTTCAAAAAACATTCCATCTTATTTTTTAAAGGTCAAAGATCGTTAGATGGATAAATACATAGGTGATTAATATTGCAAGATATTTCAGCAAAGTAATTATTCCGCCCTGCGCATTTCTTTGTAGAGCTTACTTTTCTCCAGTAGAAATTCCATTAGAACCAATCCATTCTCTTTCCGAAGCATTTGAGCATCCAGCCCATTCTCATCTACAAAGTATAGAAAATCATCAATTGAATCTTCTTTAATCCCTAAAGTGGATTTGAAAAAATCATCATCATAAAGTTTTCGAAGTTGATCTTTAGCCGAAATAGATTTACCGGCATAAAAGGGTTTGGCAGAGTCTTTTTTTAATCCCAGAAGATTAGATATCACTCCCGCAACCGCAAGCAAATTCACACTTGCTCCCGGTCCTCCTGGCTTAATAATTTGATTTTGTTGAAAAGCAAGATTCTCCGGAATCGACTGGGCATCATTTATATCGGCCTCAAACCGGGCATTTTTCACATCACCAAAATTGATGTTATAAGGTAGATCTCTTACTACTTCAAAACTGGATAAATCGGTATTTATATTGCCGGTGAGAGCTATATCACTAATTTTCATTTCTCCCAAATCATTGATCTCCTCAATTAATACAACCTCTATAAATGCCTTATTATAGATTTCTGAAGTTACCCTGATTTTTTTCTTTTTGAATTGAACAGATGAAAACACCAGTGTATCATTTACCTGTACCTTTATTTGAAATTCTCCTGAGCTATTATTTACTGTACCAGACCTTTGGGTAAGGTTAATAATGTGAATAGAAGATTCCTCAAGAGATTCCGCTTTTATTATACCCTTCAACAAGACCTCTTCCTGGGAGTAAATTGAAATTGAAAACAAAATCGCTAAAAGTAAAAAACTAGCTTTCATAGGATATCTTAAAGAATAAAGATATCATTAATTTCCAGAACGTGAAGCTTTGTACTTCTTGCTTTGCTCTATTAAAAAATCGATTAGTTCAATTTCATTCCCTGTTTTTAGCATTTTATCATTAAGCCCGTGGTCGCTGGCATAGAATATAAAATCGGTTATATTTTCCAGTTTTAGATTTAAATAGGTTCTAAAAAAGTCATCATCATAAACAGCTCTAACTTTAGCGGCAATATTTGCATCTGGCTTCTCCCGTTGATCGCTTTGGGTAGTAGTAACTAGTTCTCTAAACAATCTTGCGAAATCCATACCCTCAGCCAGCCGGGCCGGGTTTTCTAAGGCAATATTCCTTGGAGGAGATTGATAATCGGGGCCGGCATCAATTTCATAGTAGACATTCTGAACATCTACAGATTCCAAAGTATCTGGTAAACGTGTAACTGGTAACCGGTAAACATCTACAGTAACATTTCCGGTAATATCATATGGTGTAACTACAACCTCTGGTAAAGGATTTCCGTCCTCGGTGATCATAATTTTTAATTGCCGGGAATTGATGACTCCTTTATCGATCACAACAAAAAAATCCTGAAACTGGATTGATGTTATTCTTAAAGTATCGTTCACAGCCACAGAAATATTGAATTCACCTTCAGTATTGGTAACAGTCCCCCTGGCGGCAGTAATATTAAAAACTCCTATTCCAAGCTTTTCATCTTCAGGAGGAACCTGAACCACACCTGCAATCCTGGTTCTATCGTCCACCTGGGAAAAACCAGCATTTACTGTGAAAAGAATAAATAATATGATTAAAAAGCTTTTCATAATACTTTATTTTATATTGTAATATCGTTCAAATTAAAACAAGTTAGGGCTAAACATTTGTTAAACCAAAGGGATAGGTAAATCCTTTTAAAAAGTATTTATGAAAAAAGCAATTTTGGCAAGCACCTCCACTTTACACGGGGAAAATTACCTTGAGTACCTTTTAAATGAACTAAAAATTCTCTTTCATGGATGCGGGGAAATAGTTTTTATACCCTATGCCAGGCCCGGAGGAATATCTTATGAGGAATACACCTTAAAAGTCATGGAAGCAATACAGGATTTAAATATCAATGTTAAAGGTTTGCAAGAATTTGATGATCCCGTAAAAGCTATAGAAAATGCTGAAGGTGTATTTACCGGTGGCGGAAATACGTTTCTTCTTGTGAAACAGCTTTACAAATTTAAAGTTATGGAAGTCCTAAAATCTACCGTGGGTAAAGGAATTCCTTATTTAGGGACCAGTGCGGGAACAAATATTGCCGGGTTAACAATGCAAACCACTAATGACATGCCTATTGTTTATCCACCAACATTCCATACGATGGGTTTAGTTCCTTTCAACATCAATCCACATTATTTAGATCCAGATCCCAATTCTACTCATAAAGGAGAAACCAGGGAAACCCGGATTAAGGAATTTCACACTATAAATACTCAACCTGTGATAGGTTTAAGGGAAGGAAGCTGGCTTGAATTAAAAGCTGATAAAATAACGTTAAAAGGAAACTTACCAGCCCGGATTTTTGAAGTAGATAAAGTACCTTACGAATTGGAACCCAACAGTGATCTTACAAATTTGAATTAAAATGGATTACCAGAAAATACTTGATACAATTCATGAAGAAATAAGCTACTACGATGTTTATGGGGAAGTTGCTTCTTACATTCCAGAACTTGCCAAAGTAGATCCTAAGAAATTTGGAATGCACCTTTATAAAGGAGTTTCAGAACATTACTCCTTTGGCGACAGCCGTGAAAAATTTTCCATCCAAAGTATTTCTAAGGTCTTCACTTTATCTATTGCTATGAGAATATTAGGAGAAGATCTTTGGGACCGCGTTGATGTAGAACCATCTGGAGATCCTTTTAACTCCCTTACACAGCTGGAATACGAAAGGGGTATTCCAAGAAACCCTTTTATTAATGCAGGAGCATTGGTAATTGCAGATATTCTTGTTTCAAATCTTGAGGATCCAAAACAGGAACTTCTAAACTTTGTACGAAAAATTACAGGAGATGATAATATACATTATGATCTAAAAGTGGCAGAATCTGAAAAATCCACAGGTTTTCGCAATATCGCTTTGGTCAATTATATGAAAGCTCTGGGAAATATTAAAAATGATGTGGAACCCATTATAGATTTCTACTTCCACCAGTGTTCTCTTGCAATGTCCTGTGAAGAACTCGCCAAAGCTTTTATGATCTATGCCAACAACGGCAAAATATTGGAAACCGGTGAAAAGATTCTAAGCAGAACCAAAGTAAAACGTATCAATGCTTTAATGCAAACCTGCGGATTTTATGATGAGGCAGGTGAATTTACTTTTGAAGTAGGATTACCGGGAAAAAGCGGTGTGGGTGGCGGAATTGTTGCTATTCACCCTGCTCAGTATTCAGTAGCTGTTTGGAGCCCAATATTAAACCCGAAAGGCAATTCTGAATTGGGAATGGCTGCTTTAGAAAAATTAACTACAATGACCGGCCTTTCCATTTTTTAAAACTTTGATTTGCCCTTATTAACTAAGGCTGAAGTAATCAGGATTCCACTTTGCTCAGGACAGGCTTCTCACCATTTTAAAATGAAAAACCCCATCTAAGATGAGGTTTTTGGAGCGGGAGACCGGGTTCGAACCGGCGACATTCAGCTTGGAAGGCTGACGCTCTACCAACTGAGCTACTCCCGCAAGGACACCGCAAATATAATCGTTAAATTTTTCAACTTCCAAAAAAAATTACAGCTTTTTCAAAAAATGATATCCTTTGATCACGTACCCTAAATTCATATAGAATTTATGGGATTTGAAATTGTGAACATAAGAATTTAACTCTGTAGTCTCACAACCTTTTTCCTTGGCATAAGAAAAAATAAATTCAAAAATTCTCTTACCTATTCCAAGATTTTGGTAATCAGATTTTAAAAAAACGTGATCGGGCTCACAGGATTTTCCCGCATAATGCCTGGTCATAAACCACAGTCCAAAAACTCCTATTAATTTCCCTTGATAAATAACCTCGAAACATTCGTAATTCTGCTGAAACATTTCAGAAAATCTCTTCTTTAAAAGAGATTCCTCTACCTGATTATCACCCAATTCCCTAACAAGCGGAACAATCTTGTCGAGGTCTTCTTCTAAAATCTTGTTAAATGCCAATTCCATCCTGCAGTTTTCTGCGAAAATAATCATAATTTTATCTATTGATAATAATTAGACTTAATTTCAAGATGAAAAATAAAACCGGAAAAGCTCAAGACCTTATTGATCAAAAATTTTTAGAAGAAAGAAAAGTATTTTTATGGGGACAGGTCGATGGGAAAACCGCTAAACACGTAATGGAACACCTAATATATTTAGATCTGGAATCTAATGATGAAATACAATTTTTTATCAATAGTCCCGGAGGTTATGTTACCGATGGATTTGCTATTTATGACACTATGAAATCTTTAAAAAGTCCCATTTCCACTATTTGTACGGGATTGGCAGCATCTATGGGATCTATTTTACTTTCAGGAGGAACAAAAGGTCGTAGATTTATACAGGAACATGCTAAAGTTATGATCCACCAGCCAAGCGGTGGCACCAGAGGCCAGGCTTCCAATATTGAAATCCAGGCAGCTGAAATTTTAAAGACCAAAGAATTAAGTGCAAAAATTTTAGCTGAAAACTGCGGGCAAACCATGGAAAAAGTAATGAAAGATTTCAACCGGGATTATTGGATGAATGCCGAGGAATCACTTTCCTATGGAATTGTAGATGCAGTTTATAATAAATAATAATTATGAGTAAAGAAATTAAACATAAAGAAAGCGACAGCAGGGGAATGTTTTACATGGAAGATGACTCTGGAATAACCTCTGAGCTCACGTATGCAAAACAGGATAATGGAATTTTAGTTGTAGACCATACCGAAACCCGGCCAGAACTGGAGGGTAAAGGATTGGCTTCTCAATTACTAAAAAAGATTGTGGAGTTTGCACGTGAAAATGAATTAAAAATCGATCCTCTCTGCCCGTTTGCAGAAGTTAAATTTGACGAAACTCCCGAATACAAAGACGTTCGGGTTAATTAATTATAGAGGATAAACTTTCACTGATAAATATCTTTGAAAGTTTATCTGTTATTCTTCTTTCGGCTATTTTTTACAGAAGACATCCAGAAGCCGAAACATTAAATATTCGAATAGATTCTTGCCTAAAAAAAATTTTCCAATTCACATTCGAATAAAATCATATTAGCTTATCCAATAGTATTCATTACAGTTTTTAGGAAAGTTTTAGCTTTCCTTTAAAATAATGGAATTCCAATATTCCCGAGGTTTGTGGATTCTCTGCATATTTAGGTGAATTAAATAAAAATCATAACTATGAATATCTATCATATCAAATATAAAAATGACCCAATTAAAATTGTCATTTTAATGCTTCTTGCCCTGAATTTAACTTCTTGTAAAAATGATTCTTCAGGTGGAGGATTTTCCTTTTTCAGCAATGAAGTTGAAAATTTAGGAACCCCCGAAGCCATTGATGAGAAAATTTCTTCAATAGAAAATTTAGGCCTAAAACAACAAGATTCTGTTCTCGCTTTTTACAAACAGCGGCAAAATCAACCGGTCTGGAATTCAGATAAACTTAGAACTTCTTTAGTTAAGACTTTAAAAGGTGCAGAAGAGGAAGGACTATTTTTCCAGGATTATCACGGGCCACAAATTGAAAAAGATCTTCAAAACCTGAAGAACCTAAGTGATTCTGAAATGAGTAAACTAGATCTACTGCTAACAGATGCTTTTTTAACTTATGGCAGGCATTTATCAACCGGAAAGACCGATCCTAAAAAAATCCACGAAATTTGGGATGTTCAGCAAAACAAATATAACCTGACTTCTATGCTTGAAGCTGCAGTTAAAAATAACGACATTGATCCTGCAATTGAAGAATTAAGACCGAAAAATCAAATCTACCGAAATCTTTTGTCATCTCTAAAAAAGTATAAAGAGCTTAAGAAAGATTTTCAAGGTTTTGAAAAAATTCCGGAAGGTGAGGTGATAAAAACCGGGGATAAAGATCCCCGTATTTCCCAAATCCAAAAGAGATTGAATTTTTTCGGGTATTTACCAATTGTTGATAGTACTAATATAGAAAATTCAGGCAAAGTTAGTGATGCAATCAAAAAGTTTCAGGAAGATGAGGGAATTGAAGCTGATGGGATTGTGGGAAATAATACAATAGCCCAACTTAACAAAGGTTACGATGAGCGATATGACCAGATCCTTGTAAATTTAGAAAGATGGAGATGGTATCCAAAAGATCTGGGAGATCATTACATATTAGTAAATATTGCCAACTATGAACTGGATGTGGTGAAAAACGGAGATACTGTAAGCACTCACAAAACAATGGTTGGAAGAGAAGGCAGAAGAACCCCGGTTTTTACTGATACGATAGATCATATTGTATTTAACCCCACCTGGACCATTCCTCCAACTATTAAAGAGGAAGATCTTATCCCAGGCATGAGGCGAAACAGGAATTATCTTTCCAGTAAAAATATTGGTATGTATGACAATAATGGAGAACGAGTAAATCCTTCCAGGGTTAATTGGTCTGGTGATGAAGCTAAATCCTATGTTTTCCGTCAGAATCCGGGTCCTACAAATCCTTTAGGACAGGTGAAAATTATGTATCCCAACCAATACCTCATTTATCTTCACGATACTCCCTCCCAGGGTTTATTTAACCGGAATTCACGAGCAGAAAGTTCTGGATGTGTTAGAGTGGAAGATGCTGTTGGTCTTGCAAAATACCTGTTAAGGGATCAAAAAGATCTTACCAATGAAAAAATAGATTCTATTTTAAAGGGGGGAGAAACCACTCAAATCGAGATGGATCAACAGGTAATTGTTCATCACTTCTACTGGACGGCGTGGGAGGAAAACGGAAAAACCCGATTTACAGAAGATGTTTACAACTATGATAAAAAGATCCTTGAAGCTTTAAAACCTTCTTAAGCTTTGATCATTGTTGATTTTTCCAGGTATTTTTTATCTGTAGAGTGAATATAAAGAACAGATTTGTCTTTTATGGTATCGATGATCTCCTGAGTCAAAGCAGTTGGAACAGCAGGGCAACCATAGCTTCTTCCAAGCCTGCCTAATTTGTTGATGATCTCTGGATTTGCATAATCTGCACCGTGAACCACTACATAACGCTCACGTGCTTTAGAATTAAATTCTTCTTCCATTCCATCGATAAACATGGAAAGACCATTTTTGCCTATGTAGGTTTCACCGGTAACATAAAATCCTAAAGAGCTTTGCAAAGAATTAACGGTATTCGAAAAATTAGTGGCAAATTCACCCCCTGTATTCTTTCCGTGAGAAACTACAGTGTGGAAAAGTACTTTATTATTAGTCATATCTAATACCCACATCCTTTTTTGGGTAGAAGAGATACTAAAATCAATAATGGTAAGAATTTCTTTGTTCAATAAGTTTTGATCGGCTAACTTAAAATATCCAATCATTCCGTTCCGGAAACTTGGAAGACTTGGAACACTACTATTATTTGCAGAGAAGGTATTGTATAAGGATTTAATTTCTTCATCAAGAGTAAGAGTTTCGTTTGAAACTGCTAACACATTTTCAGCTACATCTTTATTTTTATTATTTTCTATCGTCGTAAAAGCGAATGAAACGGCTATTAGGGCAATAGCAGCGATTACAAAAAAGATTTTTTTAGTCATAAAGTATTGATTAGTTAGATGTTAATATTATCCCAACAACGGTGCCAACCTACGAATTTTAAATTTTAATCCCTGTTAAAGTTTTTATTTTTTACTAATGTTACCTATTAACAATCAGGTATTTAAAAAATAAAAAAATTGTTTAAGACTCTATATAGAACGGAACGCTGGGACAAGTTAAATATTTCCCTGACCTTCTTAAAAACTGAAACTTTAACATTACAACGTTTTCGTAAATAATTCCTATCAATGAAGGTAAAATTTCTATAATTCAAAAGTGAAATTTTATCTTTACAGGAAATCCCATTAAAGAATGAATAAAAAAGTAATATTAATGATACTGGATGGCTGGGGAATTTCTCAAGATCCTACAGTATCTGCAGTAGATAAAGCCAATACTCCTTTTTTTGATTCATTGATACAAAATTACCCCAACGCACAATTAATGACTCATGGAATGAACGTGGGCCTTCCCGACGATCAAATGGGAAACAGTGAGGTTGGACATATGAATCTGGGTGCCGGAAGGATTGTTTACCAGGATCTTGCAAAAATTAATTTAGCGGTCGAGAACAAAAGCTTAATAAAAGAACCTGTTTTGGAGCAGGCTTTCGATTTTGCAAAGCGGAATAAGAAACCGGTTCATTTTATAGGACTTTTAAGTAATGGAGGAGTTCATTCTCATATTAATCACTTAAAAGGACTTTTAACGGCTGCTGAAGAATTTGGAATTACAGAAAAATATGTACACGCCTTTACCGACGGCCGGGACGTAGATCCTAATTCAGGAAAAGGCTTTGTCCAGGAAATACAGGAACATCTAGCAGAAACCAATGGAAAATTAGCTTCTGTTATTGGACGCTATTTTGCTATGGACAGGGATAAAAGATGGGAGCGCGTAAAAAAAGCATACGATCTTTTAGTTTCTGGAATAGGGAAAAAAACCACCAACCCTGTTCAGGCTGTCCAGGAAAGTTATGATAATAAAATAACCGATGAATTTATAGAACCAATTGTCGTAACAGATACCGAGGGAAATCCGGTTGCTACAATTAATGAGGAAGATGTTGTAATTTTCTTCAACTTCAGGACAGACAGGGGACGGCAACTAACGCAGGCACTTACACAGGAAGATTTTCCGCAGTATGAAATGAAAAGTATGAGCCTGTATTTTGTTACTATTACAAAGTATGATGATAGCTTTAGCAATATTAATGTAGTCTTTAATAAAGAAAATATAAGAACTACCCTGGGAGAAGTTCTTGAATATTCAGGAAAAACTCAAATCCGTATTGCAGAGACCGAAAAATATCCTCACGTGACATTTTTCTTTTACGGCGGAAGAGAGGAACCTTTTAGAGGAGAGAAACGCATTATGTGCAACTCTCCAAAAGTTGCCACTTATGATTTGCAGCCAGAAATGAGTGCCTATGAGATAAGAGATAAGATAGTACCCGAAATTAAATCCAAAAGTGCCGATTTTATATGCCTTAATTTTGCAAATCCCGATATGGTTGGCCATACAGGGGTTTTTGAAGCAGCTGTAAAAGCTTGCGAAGTGGTAGATGAATGTATGAAAGACGTCGTAGAAGCCGCAATAGAAAAGGATTATACAGTTTTAGTAATTGCAGATCACGGGAACAGTGAAATGATGATCAATGAAGATGGCTCTGCAAATACCGCACATACCACGAATCCTGTTCCACTAATTTTAGTGGATAAAGAAAAAATAAACATTAAAAGCGGTAATTTAGGCAACATCGCACCGACTATTCTAAAATTGATGGGGATTACTAAACCCGAATTAATGACACAAGAACCTTTAATTTAATTTAAATGAAAATGAGTTTTATTATCTTAATACTAGCAATTTTTACCTCCTGCGGGAATGGAACTTCAGATACTGCATCTACCGAAGTTACAGAAACCAAAAATGTTGAAGCTACTTTAGAAACTGAAGTGGAAACTGAAGAAGATCAACAAATGATTGTTGGTAAACTTACTAAAGAAGATTTATTACAGGAACCCTATGCAAGCTGGTTCAAAAGCGGTTATGACAGCTATGAGCCTTCTGCTGAAGCTTTGGAGACCATAAAAAAGAACATTTCAGAATATGAAATAATAGGATTTATGGGCACCTGGTGTGGCGACAGCCGAAGAGAAGTTCCCAAATTCTTCAAATTACTGGATGCTGCGGGTTACGATCTGTCTAAATTAACCATGGTTGGTGTGGACAGAAGCAAAACAACTCCTGAAAATCTTGAGGAAGGACACAACATTACAAGGGTTCCTACTTTCATTTTTATGAAGAATGGTAAAGAAGTTAACCGTTTTGTAGAGTATTCACAAGAATCTTTGGAAGAAGATGTGGCAAAAATCGTTAGCTCCAAAGAGTATACTAATTCCTACGCAAACTAAATCAGGTTTTTACTTAGTAAGTTAAATATAGTAATAAGTATATTAATCTTACTAATTTTGTGTTATGCTTAAAAGTTTGACTATTGCCGTAGATTTTGACGGAACAATTGTGGAAAACCGATATCCCAAAATTGGAAAACCCCTTTTGTTTGCAGTAGAAACACTAAAAAAACTTCAGGAAGAAGGTCACCAGTTGATTTTATGGACCTATAGAACTGGTAGGGAATTAAAAGAAGCTGTTGAGTTTTGTGAAGGCTTGGGTATAAAGTTTTATGCCGTTAATAACAGCTATCCTGAGGAAGTTTATGACCATTCTTTAAGCAGAAAGATCCAGGCAGATTTTTTTATTGATGATAGAAATATTGGAGGATTAATGGGTTGGGGTGAAATTTATCATACCCTTTCTGCAGGTCCCGAAAAAATTAAACCTGGTAAAAAAATAAAAAAAGTAAAATCGGGAAAAGGCCTTTTTAGCCTTTTTAAAAGCAAGTTATGATTATTACCAAGTCCAGAGAGGAAATTGAATTAATGAGAGAAAGCGCCTTAATAGTTTCAAAAACTTTAGGCATGCTGGCTTCTGAAATTAAACCGGGGGTTACTACGCTGCAACTGGATAAGTTGGCTGAAGAATTTATCAGGGAACAGGGTGCAATTCCGGGTTTTTTAGGTTTATATGATTTCCCGAATACCCTTTGCATGAGTCCTAATGCACAGGTAGTTCACGGAGTTCCCAATGCCACTCCGCTTATTGAAGGAGACATTATTTCAGTGGATTGCGGCGCGGTAAAAAATGGTTTTTACGGAGATCACGCTTATACATTTCCTGTAGGGGAAATTTCTGAAGAAACTCAAAAGTTGTTACAGGTCACAAAAGAATCTTTGTACAAAGGAATAGAAGAATTTAAAATTGGAAACAGGGTTGGCGATGTTGGTTACGCTATTCAAAAATATTGTGAAGATCATGGGTTTGGGGTTGTTCGCGAACTTGTAGGACACGGTCTTGGAGAATCTATGCATGAAGATCCGGAAATGCCAAATTACGGTCAACGTGGTAGAGGAAAAAAGTTTATTGAAGGCATGGTAGTGGCGATTGAACCAATGATCAACCAGGGAACCAGAAGAATAAAACAGCTTAAAGACGGATGGACAATTCTCACCGCCGACAATTTGCCAAGTGCTCATTTTGAACATAATGTGGCAATTTTAGATGGAAAACCGGAATTACTTTCTACCTTTAAATATATTTACGATGCGTTAGGCATTCAAAGTTCTGAGGAGGATAATTTCAGGTCACAAGTATATGATAAAAAACTACAGGCATGAGCAATGGAAAACCTACCATAAAGAAATTTGGCAGGATCGTTTTGTTTACAAAGTATCGAATTACGGCCGGGTAATCAGTTTTGTTAAAAACAAAGATGGAGAGCTTCTCTCCGGAGGTAAAACTGCCGGATATCTTTCTTTTGTCGTGGTTTTAAAAACAGGAAAGAATAAAAGCTACTATTTTCATCGGGTAGTTGCAGAACTTTTCCTTGATAAAAAAGAAGATGCTCTTTACGTGATCCACAAAAATTATAACAAGCACGATAACGACGCTACCAATTTAGCCTGGGTTAATAAGGAAGAATGGACTAAGCATCAATTTGGTAATCCCAATGTCCAGGAAAACAAAGTCAAACGAAAGCTGAGACAAACTACTTCTTATTCAAAATTAACATACGCACAGGCCGTTATATTAAAAAAGAAATTGCTGGATCCTAACCGCAAAACAAGGATAAGAGTACTGGCCAAACAATTCGGAGTTTCAGAAATGCAACTTTACAGGATCAAATCTGGCGAAAATTGGGGTGATATAGAAGTATGAAATTATTTAAGATCGTTCTTAATTCCATTCCGCGTCCTGTTTTAATAAGATTTAGCTACCTCACAAAACCTTTTCTTCAGTTTGTTCTGCGGGGCGATACGTATGAAGATCCTATAGACGGGAAATCTTTTAAAAAATTTCTTCCTTATGGTTATGAAAACCAGCGGGAAAACGTATTATCTCCATCTACCTTGTCTTTAGAAAGACATCGTTTGCTCTGGCTATATCTTAAGAATGAAACCGGTTTTTTCACTGAAAAATTAAAGGTATTGCATTTTGCACCCGAACAGGCTTTTTACAACCGCTTCAGGAAATTACCAAATCTGGATTATACGACAACAGATCTTAATTCCCCTTTAGCTGATGTAAAAGCTGATATTTGCAACCTTCCGTTTGAAGATAACTCCTTTGATTTTATTCTCTGCAACCACGTCCTGGAGCATATACCCGATGATACTAAAGCTATGAAGGAGCTGTATCGCATTTTATCTCCGGGGGGAACTGCCATTCTTCAAATTCCACAGGATCTTCAACGGGAAAAAACCTTTGAAGATGACACTATTACCTCCAGGAAGGAACGGGCTAAGATCTTTGGTCAATATGATCACGTGAGGATCTATGGGAGAGATTATTTTGAAAAATTAAGAGGCATAGGCTTTAAAGTAGAAGAAGTAGATTACTCCGCTAAACTTTCACCTCTTGAGGTAAACAGATACAGAATTGCAAAAGGAGAAATCATTCCGGTTTGCAGGAAGTAATCAATTTGCTATAAGATTATTTTCAAAACCTTCAGTAGTATACACTTTTACTTCTTCGTTTTCTTCAGAATAAATAAAATAGACATCCACACCCTTAATCCTTTTCAGCATTTCTATAGAGGGTTCCAGTCCTAAAGCCATAAAAGC
>CAZXEY010000040.1:0-13192 GCA_964639695.1 uncultured Antarcticibacterium sp.
TGCCAAATTAAACGAAGATTTTACAGGATTCAAACCTTTTAATGATGGGACTATTTTTAAAGAAATTACTCCCGAAAGTTATGTAGAGGGCCCTTTTATGTTTAAAAAAGACGGGAAATACTACTTCATGTGGTCAGAAGGAGGATGGACGGGACCTGATTATAGTGTAGCATATGCTATTGCCGATTCCCCTATGGGACCTTACAAACGAATTGGTAAGATCCTGCAACAGGATCCAAAAATTGCCACCGGTGCAGGACATCATTCTGTTATTAAAGTTCCTAACGAAGAAAAATATTACATCGTGTATCACCGCCGGCCATTAAACGAAACTGACAGAAATTCAAGGGTAACTTCGATTGAGGAAATGCACTTTGACGATAATGGCTTTATAAAACCAGTGACCATCACCCATGAAGGGGTTGAAGCTTATCCTATTAAAAAATAATTTTTAAAGAAATCATACCTAATGCAGAAGAACTGCCGAATTTTAAAAGATCTAAAAATTATTAAAGGATTTCAGTGATAACGAAGAAAGATCTTACTCATTTTTAAGATATACTAATTATAAAAAATTAATATAACTTTTCATTAATAGGGTTTTACGCCTTATTTTAGGATATTTGTTTAGAATCAACTAAAACATTAACAATGAAAAAAGTAAGCATTATTTTTACCCTTTTAGCACTTGTACTCGTAGGGTGCAATGATAAATCGGCAGAATTATCTGAAGAATACGATAAGTTACTGGGAGAAAGCCAACGACTCATGCAAGTTCATAATACAATGTCCCAGAGCAATGAACAACTCAAACAAGAGCATCAAGAATTAACCAGTCTAATTGATACTCTTAGGCAGGAAAAAGTAGGACTTCCTGAACTGGCTGAACATGAAGTTATTCTTCAAAAGCACAGCGCAATGCTGAAGAGTCACCAGGCTCTCATCGAAGGTCATGAAAAATTAAAAACCGGTTTTGCAGAACTTGCTCCGGAAGAAATGGAAGCACAAATTGAAAAAATGAAGGAAGACCACGAGCGGATGAAAAGTGAACACGAGGACATGCAAAATGAACACGAGGAGTTACGAAATAAACATGAAGAGATAAGGGCCGAGCTGAGTAATATGGTTGGTGATATAGACGTATAAGATCACCTTTAAAATTTAGAAAAGCCTGCTCCAATCCGGAAGCAGGTTTTTTTTTCTTGCAGATTGAAAGATATAGTTTATGAGGTGTGGTGACCATCTAAAATATTCTTTTTCACTGCTGAATTAAGTAGAAGGTTCTTACCTCGTTTCGATAAACATAAAAAAGCCTCTTTCAAACCTAATGGAAAAAAGTTTATTATTGGGTCGACACCGATTTAAAATTTGATACACAAATCTTTATATACTGTTAAATTTCTATTTATCAATGAATTACAATTTGCTTTATTTGTATTTTCATCAATGTATTTAAGATTTTAATTATGAATAGTATAAATCTGCCTGTTTGGAGATTGATCTTTATGTCTCTATTGCTTCTTCCATTGTTAGCATGTAATAATGATGATATGAATGATGATGGGGGTGGGGATGGAACAAATAATAATGATGATTTCGAAACAATTCTTTTGATAATAGATGAAGAAAGTATTGATAATGGAAATGAACCTAATGACTTTACGGAAAATGAGGTAAATGACGCGGTTTCCGAAATTGGACAACGGGAAATTCTAAAATATTTTTCTGAAAATGTCAATGAAGAAATTACTCTTTACACCGGACAGGTGGGTGATGAAGGGTGGTTTGCCTTAAAGCAAACGCCCGCAACCTGGAACAGCGTAGGTCCTACAGGAAATGGGGCCCGTAATTACCTGCAAGCAGGGCCAGGTCTGGGAGGTAATCAAAACGACGATCTGCTTGATGAGGTGCCAAATGTGATTCCCCTAAGAGCTACAAGTTTAGCCATGCTTAAAGGACAGAAGGTAATCGCAGTTGTATATGACAGTGATATTAGTATTAATTATGATCCATTAACAGGGAATTTACAGGGAGAGAATTTAGGTATAGTGGCTTTTGAAGTTTTGGAAGTAAACGCAAGAACTAATGGTTCGTCTTCAGATTTACCATCGGTTAATATCCGTATTCTTAATGCTGCTACTGTAGCTGAAACAGATTTATTTTTATTTGGTAATCCTTTAATTCCTGAATCTTCATCTGAACCAGAAGACACTACTCCACCCCAAAGTATTTCAGAAATTACCTTAAATCCAACCCAAAATTAATTACAGAAGAAGTACTCCTTTACCCTAAAAAACAAAAAAGCCTCTTCCCATTTCAAATGGAAAAAAGCTTCTCATTGGCTTCACACTGATAGAATCAGTATTTTCACCACACATCCCCTTTCAGGGACACAACACAACTTCATTATAAGGCAAAAAAAAGCTCTAATCTCTTAGAGCTGTTTTTGCTCCCGATAGCTATCGGGATTGCGGTCTGGACGAGACTCGAACTCGCGACCCCCTGCGTGACAGGCAGGTATTCTAACCAACTGAACTACCAGACCGTTGCTTTATTGCGAGGGCAAATATACAGCTGTTTTTATATTTCACAAACATTTTTTTAATATTTCTTAATCTAAATCCACCAACAACAGGACAAGATTTTGGCTCTCAGCCTTCTAGCACAACAAAAAAAATGGAATTGATAAATCATAATAGCGGACTGTTATAGTTCCTTTAACGAGTATGATTTAGGTGAAACTAAATCTCAATGAGAAATCCACAAAATGCTTTAAGAAAATTTCTGTCTTTCAATAAAATAGGTGGTGAGGATCTTATCAAAATTTTCTCCAATATCGGCCTGCACATATTTTATCCTGTATTTTGCACATTCCATTTGTAGCTCAGAAAAATAATCTTTTATCGCTTTTTGGTAGGAGTCTTTATAATTTCCCGCGTAAAGATCTATATGAGCCCCGGTTTCAACATCTGTAAATCGTTTGGGGGAATTGTCGAAATTAAAATTTAGTTCTCTTTCTTTATCGATCACGTGAAACAAGATCACCTCGTGTTTATTATATTTAAGATGCTTTAATGCTTCAAATAATTCTGCCTCCTCCTTATCTTCCTGGAACATGTCTGTAAACAAAAACACAAGGGAGCGTCTCTTCAGCTTTTCTGCAATTTGATGCAAATAGGTATAACTATCGGTTTTTTTGCCCTTAGAAGTCGTACTAATCATTTCCTCCAGCTCATTCAGCAGCATTTGGTGGTGGCGTTCACTTCCTTTTTCAGGAGCAAAAAATTCATACCGGTCGCTGTAGATACTCATTCCTACAGCATCTCTCTGCTTT
Source organism: uncultured Antarcticibacterium sp. (assembly GCA_964639695.1). GTDB lineage: Bacteria > Bacteroidota > Bacteroidia > Flavobacteriales > Flavobacteriaceae > Gillisia. The sequence continues at coordinate 3,335 of CAZXEY010000040.1, forward strand.
TTTAAAATTTGCATAATTGCTGCTGCTGCCAAAGCAGAAAATCCTGCTTTATTAAGAGACTGCCTGTCCATCGTTTTTTTTTCAGGATAATGCATGGAAGCAGAATTATCAAGGATCAGGTGACATCGCAAATTTGTCTCTTCCTCATATCGTTTAGTATACAACCTATCAGTTTTAGCAAATAACTTCCAGTCTATATGCTTGGTACTTTCCCCATTATTATAAATTTTATGTTCCGCAAATTCCGCAGAAAAACCATGGAAAGGACTTTTATGGATACCCGAAATAAAACCTTCTACCACCTGTTTTGCCAGTAATTCTAAATTGGTAATTAATCCGGATTGATGTACTTCCTGGTGAAGATCCATATTGAAAATGAGTTTGATCTAAGATAAAAATATTATAATAAAAAAAGGTTTGACCATAGCCAAACCTTTCTTCTCTATTAATTTAAATATTACTATAGTAACGCGTCTAATGCTTCAGCATATGTATTTTTTGGCGCCACTCCCACCTGTCGTCCTACCACTTCTCCATTTTGGAAAATAAGAACTGTTGGAATATTTCTAACACCGTACTTAGCAGCAAATTCCTGATTTGCATCGACATCCAGTTTACCTACTACAGCTTTCCCTTCATAATCTTTGCTAATATCATCAATGATTGGCCCCACCATTCTACAAGGCCCGCACCACGCTGCCCAAAAATCCACCATTACCGGTTTATCACTTTTTAATACTTTCTCTTCGAAATTTGCATCTGTTATCTCTAAAGCCATAATATATTTTTTAACTGTTTGTCTATTTTAAATGTTTAGTAAAAATAAGGATTAATTCTGCAAATGCCTTCCAAAAAGAATTGTATTTCCCTATTAGTACATTGCAGCCTCTTATTTTGGATACTAGTTTAATTTATAATGTACCTGCACTTCTTCCAGCGCTGTTAGCAACTCCTGGGAAATCTTTACCTTCTGCTTTCTGCTGGTCATACTCACTTTTACCATCTCTTTCATTTCATAAACAATAAAATTAAGATTATGATCTCCCCTGTGAGCCCTTAAAATATCTTTAAGCACATCGATTTGATCGTCTTTTAAATGATTTATATCAAGCTGAATCGTGAGTTTCCTGGCGTACATATCCATCACATCGTGCAACAGCTGAAAGTTGTTGAACTGAAGACGTGGTTCTCCTTTACTACCGGTTTCTTTGTTCACCCAGCCCTCCTTTACAAATGCTTTGATAAAAACAAACGAATTAGGAACCAGGAAGTGCTGGTACTTTAGATATTCTTCACCAAAAATCCGGAATTCAAATGAATCCCAGTAATCTTCTACTGTAAATGCGGCCCATCCTTTACCTAATTTAGAAGTACGGTGCTGCACCTCAGAAATGACCCCTCCAAAAGCTAATTCCCTGTTCACAAAAGCTTCAAGACTTTTAAAATCTGAAACTTTCGAGTTACAGAAGTAATTAATTTCTGCTTTAAAGTCATCCAATGGATGTCCTGAAATATAAATTCCCACAACTTCCTTCTCCCGTTTCAGCTTCTCCATAGTCCCCCATTCCTCACAAGAAGGCACTACAGGTTCAGGAATTTGGACATCACTGGATTCACCGAAAAGACTTACCTGTGAGGAGTTTTCACTTTCCTGAAATTTAGATGCAAACTTGATCGCCTTTTCTAAAAAGGTTACTCCATCTCCTTCATCCTGAAAATACTGAGCCCGGTGGTTCCCAAAGGCATCAAAACCTCCTGCCAGTGCAAGATTTTCAAAAGCTTTTTTATTGGCCGCCCTAAGGTCGATCCTTTTTGCCATATCGAAAATTGAAGTATATGGCCCTTTATCTGATTTACGGTTTTCTACAATGGTTGCTACAGCACCAGATCCTACTCCTTTTATAGCCCCCATTCCAAACCTTACTGCATTTTCTTTATTAACCGAAAACTTATAATAGGATTCATTTACATCGGGGCCCAGAACTTTAAGCTTCATGCGCTTACATTCTTCCATAAAAAAGGTTACCTGTTTAATATCGTTCATGTTATTGGAAAGTACCGCTGCCATATATTCTGCAGGATAATGTGCTTTTAAATAAGCTGTTTGGTAAGCAATCCATGCGTAACAGGTAGAATGGGATTTATTGAAAGCATAAGCGGCAAATGCCTCCCAATCCTTCCAAACTTTTTCAAGAACCTCCCGTGGATGCCCCAAAGTTTCTCCACCATCTAAGAATTTAGGTTTTAGTTGCTCCAGTAAAGCAAAGATCTTCTTCCCCATCGCTTTACGAAGAACATCGGCTTCACCTTTGGAAAATCCTGCGAGTTTTTGCGAAAGCAACATCACCTGCTCCTGGTACACGGTAATTCCGTAAGTTTCTTTTAAATATTCCTCCATTTCAGGAAGGTCATAGGCAATTTCCTCATCCCCGTGCTTCCGGGCGATGAAACTGGGAATATATTCCATTGGTCCCGGCCTGTAAAGAGCATTCATAGCAATAAGGTCATCAAAAACCGTAGGTTTAAGATCCTTCATATGCTTTTGCATTCCGGGAGATTCATACTGGAAAATACCTACAGTTTCTCCTTTTTGGAATAGCTCATAAGTCTTCTCATCATCCAGCGGAAAATTGTCTGGGTCTAAAGTTATATTATGCCTTCCCTTTACAATTTTCACCGTATCCTTAATTAAGGTAAGGGTTTTCAATCCCAGGAAATCCATCTTCAACAATCCCGCGCTTTCTACGACAGAGTTATCGAACTGGGTAACAGATAAGTCGGAATCCTTGGCAAGGGCGACAGGAACAAAATTGGTAATATCACTGGGGGTAATAATTACTCCACAGGCGTGTATCCCGGTATTTCGAACGGAGCCTTCAAGGATTCTTGCCTGGTTAACCGTTTGCGCTTCAAGGTCATCCCCATCTGCAATATTCAGAAGCTCATTTACCTTATCCAGGTCTTCACTTCTAAATTTCTTTTTAAGTTCTTTTTCATCGACTCCAAAAATCTTCCCAAGTTTGGACATATTGGGAATAAGTTTCGAGATCCTGTCAGCGTCATTTAAAGGAAGATCCAGTACCCGGGCTGTATCCCTAATGGCAGATTTAGCTGCCATGGTACCATAAGTGATGATTTGGGCTACCTGGCTGGACCCATATTTTTTGATAACATAGTCCATAACACGGCTCCTGCCTTCGTCATCGAAATCAATATCAATATCGGGCATGCTTACCCTGTCGGGATTTAAGAATCTCTCAAAAAGAAGATCGTATTTTATAGGATCTATATTGGTGATCCATAAGCAATAGGCTACCACACTTCCCGCAGCAGAACCCCTTCCCGGTCCAACGGAAACATCCATTTCCCTTGCAGCTCTTATGAAATCTTCGGTTATAAGAAAGTATCCCGGGTATCCTGTTTTTTCTATTACCGAAAGTTCAAAATCCAAACGGGACCTCACTTCTTCAGTTAATTCTCCATATCGCTTTTTTGCACCTTCATAAGTTAAATGCCGTAAATAGGCGTTTTCTCCCCTTTTCCCGCCGTCGATCTTATCTTCTTCAACAAGAAATTCTTCAGGAATATCAAAAGCCGGTAATAAAACATCTCTTGCAAGCTCGTATGGTTCAATTTTATCTACAATTTCCTGGATGTTTGATATGGCTTCAGGAATATCTTTAAACAGTGACTTCATTTCGCTGTCACTCTTAAAATAGTATTCTGAATTGGGAAGCCCATATCTATAGCCACGGCCACGGCCTATTGGAGTTGCCTGTTTTTCCCCGTCCTTTACACACAATAAAATATCGTGTGCATTTGCATCTTCCTGTGAGCAGTAATAGGTGTTATTGGTAGCCACCAGCTTTACATCATGCTTTTTAGAGAACTGAACCAGCACCTCATTAACCCGGTTTTCTTCTTCCTGGTTGTGACGCATTAATTCTATATACAAATCTTCCTGAAACTCTTCTTTCCACCACAGCAGCGCTTCTTCTGCCTGGTTTTCACCCACATTCAGTACTTTTCCGGGAACTTCTCCATAAAGGTTTCCGGTTAGAACAATTATATCTTCTTTGTACTTTTTAATTACCTCCCGGTCTATTCGCGGTACATAATAAAAACCTTCCGTATAGGCTATGGAAGCCATCTTCGCTAAATTATGGTACCCTTTCTTAGTCTTTGCCAGAAGGACAATTTGGTACCCATTGTCTTTGCGGGTTTTATCAAAATGATCTTCACAAACAAAAAATTCACAACCCACTATAGCTTTTAATTCTTTTGCAGTTGCAGGTTGATTATTAGCTTTAGCAGCTTCATTTTTGGCTTTTGCAGATTTGTTATAAATTCCAACTTCTTTTACAAAATGAAAAGCTCCCATCATATTTCCATGATCTGTAAGCGCAACCGCAGGCATACCTTCCTTGGATGCTGCTTCCACAAGGTTGGCAATGCTAATCGTGGACTGTAAAATAGAAAACTGTGAGTGATTATGAAGATGGGAAAATTTTACCTCATCCAGCTTTTCAAGATTCTCCTGAATTTCTGCCGTAGAAATCCTGTCTGGTGCCTGCGCCCTTTTCAGCCTCTCCCGAACCTCTTCGGAAGCTTTTTTAAGATTGATATGTTTTAATCCAATAAGTTCAATCCTTAACGGATTTGCTTCAGAAAAATTTCTGAAATAATCTGCAGGAACATCAAGTTCTTCTTTTGTAAAAGCCGATTTTCGAAGTAATTCCAGAAAACAACGGGAAGTAGCTTCCACATCGGCAGTAGCATTGTGAGCTTCAGCAAAGGGTTCTTCAAAAAGTATTTCGTGAAGTTCAGTAAGGGTAGGAAGTTTATACCTTCCATATTTACCGCCTGCCAGTTTACAAAGTTCTGCAGTTCTTTCTGTACAGGTATCCAAAACAGGAAAATCCTGAAGTGGGTTTTGCCTATTTTCCCTTAAAAATTCGGCACCCATTATATTAACATCAAACCCAACGTTTTGCCCCACGATGAACTTTGCCTTTTTCAAGGAAATTTCAAATTTGTCCAGTACCTCTTTCAAGCTTATCCCTTCTTCTGTAGCCAGTTCTGTACAAATCCCGTGAATTTTTTCTGCATCAAATGGAATATTGAATCCTTCGGGCTTTACCAAAAAATCCTGATGCTCAAGCAACCTGCCCATGTCATCGTGAAGCTGCCACGCTATTTGTATACAACGCGGCCAGTTATCATTATCACTTAAGGGGGCATCCCATCTTTTTGGCAAGCCGGTGGTTTCTGTATCAAAAACTAAAAACATATAGAGTTCCTCTGGGGTTAGGTAAAGTACTTGCTGTTTTTAACATCTCATTATTCTGCTGAAAAACAGAACGTTATGAATTGAAATATCTCAACACCAACAAGGGCTAAAATAAGAAATTTTAGCCCTTGCTTTTACTCTAATCGAGGTAATTATTAACTGTTATTCTTAATAACTAAAAAGCCTTCAGGAATACAGGATATGCATTTCTGAAGGCTGGTTGGTTGAATTTATTAGTTCGAATTACGATTCGGCACGCTCAAGAGTTTTTACCTCTTCAAGCGCTTTCTCGATCGCATTTCGCTGCTTGGTTAGTATAGCTTCTGTTGTTGGAGGAATATTTGTTTCCTTCAATACAGAATTATAATCGGAGACTGCGGCTTTATCGCCACGAATAGTTTCTTCAAGAATCGCCTCTTCTTCGTTAGAAGACAGAGAGCTTTTTAGATTCATCCAGGAACGGTGAAGATCACCTTTTATACTTGTTCCTTTATCGGGGGTTTCTCCGAATTTTCTGATTTCGGTTTTCAATTCGTGACCAAAATCATAGCGTTCTTTAGATCGTGCAAGAAAGAAATTTTTCAAATCTACATCATTTACATTCTCAGATGCTTTTTGATAACCTTTCTCGGCATCGTAATTCTTCTCTAATAAATCATTTAATTTTTCTCCTATCTTTTCTGTGTACTTCATAGTTTTCTTTTTTCTTTAATATAAGGTAAAATAGCCCTGAAGTCAAGTGGTTTAACAGGGTTTAACAGGATTTCCCGACGTATGTTAAAGAGGCTGGGGAGTCAAATACATTCGTAATCGCTAATAAAAAACCTTCAGCACAATTAATTATCCTGAAGGTTTTAAGGTCTAATTCAAATTGCAAATCAATTATTCTTTCTGTACAAAGAATTTCACCCTGTTTAAAGCTGCGGTAATAGCATTTCTTTGTTTCATCAGGATATTTTCTGTAGATGGGGGAACATCAATTTCCTTTAGGACCTGGTTGTATTCATCTAATGCCGCTTTTTCCCCTTTTATGGTTTCGTCTAAAAGAGTATCTGCTTTATTAGTAGTTAAATTGGTTTTTAAGTTCATCCAGGATCTCCTTACATCTCCACCAACACTGGATCCTTTATCGGGAGACTCTCCAAAATTTCGAATCTCAGATTTCAACTCATGCCCAAAATCGTAACGCTCCTGAGCCCGTTCATTAAAAAATGATTTTAATTGGGGGTCTTCTACCTTTTCTGCTGCAAATCGATAACTTTTTTCTGTGTCATAATTCTTTTCCAGCAAGTCATTCAGTTTTTCAGTGATTTCTTCAGGATATCTCATAGTAATATGTTTTAAGTACATAAGTTATTTTAAATGTACATTCTTAAAACCTGCAAATCAACCGGTTTAACAGGGTTTAGCAGTAATTAACCGCATTTAACAAATCGATAATTATAACTTATAGTTATTGTTAATTGGAGTATAAATCTCCTTATAATTTTACTTCAGGACCTCAAATTCCGGAGGATATTCTTTAATCATTTTTTTATGGCGAGAATAATATTTTGTAGTATCTTTGCGCACTCATTAATAATCGGGGTCGAGAACCTCACAAATTAATTATTATGCCTGTAAAAATAAGATTACAAAGACACGGTAAGAAAGGGAAACCATTTTACTGGATTATTGCTGCCGATGCCCGCGCATCTAGAGATGGAAAATACCTTGACAAAATTGGTATTTACAATCCAAACACTAACCCTGCAACTATTGATATCAATGTTGATGGAGCAGTAAAGTGGCTGCAAAATGGTGCACAACCAACAGATACTGCAAGAGCCATACTTTCTTACAAAGGAGTTCTTCTAAAGCATCACCTTGCAGGTGGAGTTAGAAAAGGAGCTCTTACCCAGGAACAAGCCGACGAGAAATTCCAGGCATGGTTAGATGAAAAAGAAAATAAAGTCTCTGCTAAAAAAGAAACTTTAAACAAAGAGCAGGAAGCTGCTAGAAAGAAAGCTCTTGAAGCTGAAAAAGAAGCTAATGCTAAACGGGAAGCCGAAGCTAATGAAGCTGCCGCTGCTGAAGCTGCTGCAAATGAAGCTGCTGCTAAAACCGAAGAAGGTGAGCCAGAAGCTGATGTTACTACAGAAGTAGAAAATGAAACTGCAACAGAAGCAAGCGCTGAAGAGAAAGCTGCCGGAGAAAACATGAAGTAAAAAAACTGACGACGATGACTAAAGATGAATGTTTCTATTTAGGAAAGATCGTTAGCAAATTCAGTTTTAAAGGGGAGGTATTAATTAAACTTGATACCGATGAACCCGAAGCGTACACAGGAATGGAATCAGTTTTCGTTGAATACAACGAAAATCTGGTTCCATTTTTTATTGAAAAAAGCTCACTACATAAAAGTGACCTGCTACGTGTAAAATTTGAAGATATCGATACTGAAGAAGATGCTGAAGATATAATGAAAGCAGATCTTTACCTTCCTCTTTCCCTTCTTCCGGAACTGGATGAGGATCAATTTTACTTTCACGAAATTATTGGATATAAGGTCGAAGATATCAATTTTGGTCCTGTAGGGATTATCGCTTCCATTAATGACAACAGTGCTCAACCTCTTTTCGAAATTGAAAAAGACGGTAAACTTATTCTTATTCCGGTTAATGATAGTTTTATTGAAAAGGTAGACAAGAAGAATAAGCTGCTTTACCTAAAAACTCCTGAAGGTTTAATCGATCTTTACCTGGAGTAATTTAAGCTCATCGAATCCCCACAATATTTTTAAATTCCATTTTGTTTTAACTACAGCAAAATGGCTTCTGTAGTAATAACAATATGAACAAACCCTTTCGTTTTAAGCAATTCACAGTGGAACAGGATCGTTGTGCCATGAAAATTGGGACAGACGGTATACTTCTTGGGGCGTGGATTGAGGCGAAGGATTCTTATTCTATTTTGGATATTGGAGCGGGAACAGGAATAATTTCCCTTATGCTCGCACAAAGGACGAATGCAGAGGTAATAGATGCCCTGGAAATTGATGAAGATGCTTATGAACAATGTGTAGAGAATTTTGAAAATTCTCCCTGGGGAGACAGGCTATTTTGCTATCATGCTTCTTTGGATGAATTTGCCGAAGAAATGAAAGAAGAAAAATATGATCTCATTCTTTCCAATCCCCCGTTTTATAAAGAAGATTTTAAATCTGATAATTTGGCCAGGAACAGGGCTCGGTTTGAAGATTCCCTTCCTTTCGAAGAACTCATTGAATATTCTTCAGAATTATTATCTGATGACGGAAAGCTGGGAGTGATTATTCCTGTTTCTGAAGAAGAAAATTTCCTCAGGATTGCCAAAGAGTATAACCTATACCCAGCAAGGATCACCAGAGTTCGGGGTACAAGGGATTCTGCATTAAAAAGAAGTTTGTTGCAGCTTTCTTTTACTGAAGCTGTGGTTAAGAAAGACGAACTCATTCTTGAAATTAGCCGGCATGAATACACTAAAGATTATATTGAATTAGTAAAGGATTTCTACCTGAAGATGTAGTTTAAGTAGTTTAGTTTCAATTCTTCCAGATATTCCCAAAGAACCTGCCACTGCCATTAAATATTAATCCATTAAAATTGCTTGCTAGAATCGTGTTAGCTAAATTTGTGAAAAACAAATTAGATGAAAACCGATCTTTTTCAGGCTCCCGACTATTATAACCTCGACGATTTACTTACAGATGAACATAAAATGGTTCGTGATGCTGCAAGAGAATGGGTAAAGCGTGATGTTTCTCCTATTATTGAAGACGCAGCTCAAAACGCAAAATTTCCGAAATCTATAATAAAAGGTCTGGCAGAAATTGGTGCCTTTGGCCCCTATATTCCGGAGGAATATGGTGGAGCAGGCCTGGATCAAATCTCTTATGGTTTAATAATGCAGGAAATAGAACGCGGCGACAGCGGGGTTCGGTCCACAGCATCTGTACAGTCATCTCTGGTAATGTATCCAATCTTCAAGTATGGGAATGAAGAACAGCGTAAGAAGTATCTGCCCAAATTAGCAAGTGGGGAATGGATGGGATGTTTTGGCCTAACAGAACCAGATCACGGTTCCAATCCCGGTGGTATGACGACCAATTTTAAAGATAAGGGGGATCATTATCTTTTAAACGGAGCAAAATTATGGATCTCGAACTCTCCTTTTGCCGATGTTGCTGTAGTTTGGGCCAAAGATGAAAATGATCGCATTCACGGTTTGATTGTGGAAAGAGGAATGGAAGGTTTTTCAACACCTGAAACCCATAATAAATGGTCTTTACGGGCCAGCGCTACAGGGGAATTAATTTTCGATAATGTAAAGGTCCCAAAAGAAAATCTTCTCCCAAACAAAAGCGGACTCGGTGCTCCTCTTGGCTGTTTGGATTCGGCACGTTTTGGGATAGCATGGGGATCCATAGGTGCTGCCATGGATTGTTATGATACTGCTTTACGATATGCAAAAGAAAGAATGCAATTTGATAAACCTATTGCAGGATTTCAGCTTCAACGAATTCGGTGAAGTTGTCGGCGCATTCAGCA
>CAZXEY010000040.1:13202-22634 GCA_964639695.1 uncultured Antarcticibacterium sp.
TATTGCAGGATTTCAGCTTCAGCAAAAGAAATTAGCTGAAATGATTACTGAAATTACTAAAGCCCAGCTTCTAGCCTGGCGTCTGGGAGTATTAAGAAATGAAGGCAAAGCTACTTCTGCACAAATTTCTATGGCAAAGAGAAATAATGTTGCGATGGCACTCGATGTGGCAAGGGAGGCGCGGCAAATTCTTGGAGCAATGGGAATAACCGGAGAATACAGCATCATGAGGCATATGATGAACCTGGAGAGTGTTATAACCTATGAAGGTACTCACGATATACATTTGCTTATTACAGGCCTGGACATTACCGGCATTCCTGCTTTTAAATAATATCCAAAAGGAGTAACAGTGACAACTGCTTTTTTCTTAAGAAAATTTTATTTTTTAAGTAAAATATTAGTTAAAACCATCAAGTAAATATTGATATTCTTCCCTGGCAATAATTTCACTTTTAATTTTGCAAAAAGCACGATTATGATAAATGAAATAAATAAATCACTTGAACCTTATACAGAGCAAATAATAAATCACTCTTTATATGATAAAATTTCCACTCCAGAGCAACTCAATTGCTTTTTAGAACATCACGTATTTGCCGTCTGGGATTTCATGTCATTGCTTAAATCTTTGCAGGAAAAATTCACCAAAACCTCTTCGCCCTGGTTTCCTGTTGGGGATCCAGAAATAAGGTATCTTATCAATGAAATTGTGCTGGATGAGGAAACAGATCTCAACTACCACGGGAAGCGCCAGAGCCATTTTGAAATGTACCTGGATGCAATGGAAAAAAGTGGAGCCAATAGAAAAAGGATCAACGACTTTCTAAACCAGGTAACCCATGGAACCGACATATTTCTTGTTATTGCCACCAGTGATTTACCTGTGAGTATAAAACAATTTTTAAAATTTACCTTCGAGATTATTTCAGAAGGGAAGCCTCATAAAATTGCAGCCGCTTTTACTTTTGGCCGGGAAGGAATTGTGCCGGGAATGTTTTCCTCCATCATCAGTAACATCCAATCCAAATTCCCTGAAGAAAATTTAACTATTATTAAATATTATTTTGACAGGCATATAGATCTTTATGCAGAGAAACATGGGCCTATGGCCAACAAAATAATTGAAGAATTATGTGGTTCCAACAGCCGTAAATGGGATGATGTAAAAGAGGTTTCTTTACGCTGCTTACAAAGCAGAATTAAACTCTGGAATGGGATTGAAGAAGAAATTTCGCAGGAAATTCCTGCATAATAATTAAGTCGATTCGGGGGCTAATTTCACTTCGAGGCCTTCAAGCTCCTTATTAATAAAGATCTGGCAGCCCAGCCTGCTGTTATCACGAACATTGAAAGCCTGGTCCAGCATATCTTCTTCTTCAAAACTTTTTTCAGGTAATAAATGATGGTGGCTTAAAATATAGCATTGGCAGGATGCGCACATTGCCATTCCCCCGCAAATTCCTATCGTACCTTCGGGCGCAAGTTCATAAGACCGCACAAGCTCCATAAGGTTCATATTCATATCTGTAGGAGCATCCACCACGTGGGCCTCTCCTTCCCTGTCTATAATGGTGACTTTAATATCAGACATTTCCTAATTGATGCTTTTTACTACTTCCCGTTTAGCTTCTTTCCTCGATCCATCAAAACCATCAATTCCACTCACTGTAGTATACTTCATGACATACCTCTTATCGGGAAAAATTCGTTGATAAGCGCTCTGGCACATAATTGCGGCCTCGTGAAATCCACAAAGAATTAATTTAAGTTTACCGGGATATGTATTAACATCTCCAATTGCATATACCCCCGGAATATTGGTTTGATAATCGTAGGTATTATCCACTTTAATCGCATTCTTCTCAATTTCAAGCCCCCAATCTCCTATGGGACCTAATTTGGGTGACAATCCAAATAATGGAATAAAATAATCGGTGCTTTTCACTTCTTCATCAGAAGCTTCACCCTTATGTCGAATGACCACTGCCTCCAAAGTATCTTCGCCTTTCAAATCTACAACCTCAGCCTCAGTAATGAGATTAATTTTACCAATCTTGGATAATTCTTCAACTTTTTCTACGGAATCCAGAGCTCCTCTAAATTCATTCCTTCTGTGAATTAAAGAAACCTCACTGGCAATATTGGCAAGGTAAATAGACCAGTCTAAAGCAGAGTCTCCACCACCAGCTATTACTACCGATTTATCCCGATAAAATTCAGGATCCTTAATAAAATAAGCTACTCCCTTATCTTCATATTTTTCAATACCTGCGATAGGAGGTTTTCGAGGCTCGAAACTACCCAAACCTCCGGCTATCACCACAACTTTAGCGTGGTGTTTTGTTCCTTTAGAAGTAGTCACTATAAAACTTTCATCTTCCAGTTTCTCCAGAGTTTCTGCACGTTCTCCTAATGTAAAACCGGGATCGAACGGTTTTATTTGCTCCATCAAATTTTTTACCAGATCTCCGGCCAAAACCTCAGGAAACCCCGGAATATCATAAATAGGCTTTTTAGGGTAAATTTCTGAACATTGCCCTCCCGGTTGAGGAAGAGCATCAATTAAATGGCATTTTAACTTTAATAAACCAGCTTCAAAAACGGTAAAAAGACCCGTAGGCCCCGCACCTATAATTAAAATATCTGTTTTGATCATTCTTTTCAGTTTGCATTAAATAAACAGAACTTCTGCTTACCGCTCAATATTCACCACTTCCTCAATTTGCGGCACATATCTTTTAATAGTCATTTCAACTCCCGATTTCAAAGTCATTCTGTTTACATGACAACCCACACAAGCGCCTTCTAACTGCACTTTTACAAGCTTATCATCTTCAATTGAAATAAGGGAAATATCGCCTCCGTCACTTTGAAGAAACGGCCTTATCTCTGCAAGGGCGCGTTCTACGTTAAATCTAATTTCTTCAGTTGTCATCTATTTCTTTTTTACCGCACTGCACCCAGCCATCGTCGTTATCTTAATTGCTTCAGTTGGAGGTAGGCTTTTGTTTCTGTTTACTGTTTCCTGAACTACATTTTGAGTAATCTTTTCGAAAGCAGCTTCAAGTGGTGTTGCCACCTGTAAAGCAGCAGGCCGGCCAATATCACCGGCTTCACGAATACTTTGTACTAAAGGAATCTCTCCAAGGAAAGGAACTCCTATATCTTCTGCAAGATTTCTGGCACCTTGCTTTCCGAATATGTAATATTTGTTTTCCGGCAGTTCTTCCGGAGTAAAATAAGCCATATTTTCTATGATACCCAGAACCGGTACATTAATACTCTCCTGTTGAAACATAGCAACTCCCTTTTTTGCATCTGCCAAAGCTACGTTTTGAGGGGTACTTACTATTACTGCTCCTGTAATTGGCATTGACTGCATAATGGACAAATGAATGTCACCTGTACCGGGAGGAAGATCGATCAACATAAAATCGAGTTCTCCCCAGGCAGCGTCAAAAATCATTTGGTTAAGGGCTTTTGCGGCCATTGGACCTCTCCAGACTACTGCCTGGTTTGGCTTTGTAAAAAAACCTATAGAAAGTAGCTTTACCCCGTAACTCTCTACCGGTTTCATTTTAGACTTACCATCCACGTTTACAGATAAAGGTCTCTCTGCCTCAACATCTAACATCATTGGCATAGAAGGCCCGTAAATATCGGCATCCAGTAAACCTACATTAAAACCCATTTTAGCTAAGGTTACAGCAAGGTTTGCAGTTACAGTAGACTTTCCTACTCCTCCTTTACCTGAAGCAACTGCGATAATGTTTTTAATACCCGGAATGGATTTACCCTTTATCGTAGGCTTATCAGGACTTTCAATTTTAATATTTACTTTAACTTTCGCCTGCTCGTATACCTTTTCCTGAATTACCTTTATCACCTCGGCTTCAGCTCTTTTCTTGATATGCATCGCAGGTGTTGAAAGCACAAGGTCTACAACAACTTCATCCCCAAAGCACATTACATTCTGAACTGCACCACTTTCCACCATATTTTGCCCTTCTCCGGGAGCACTTATAGTTTCCAATGCCGATAAAATATCTTTCCTGTTTAATTTCATTTCTTTCTAATTCGGATAGCTACAAAAACATTAGTTTCTTTAAAACTTAAACCAGACCACCACTGCAATACTGCAGCTTATATAGACTGATTCTAAAATGCAAATATAGGTGTAAAACCTTAGAAAACGAAGGATTTACTTCTAATTGATCAATTGAATTATAGCCGGAATTTATCGGTATTTCACGGCTTATTCTGGAGAATTGTCAAGTTCCCGGGAGGGATCCCAAAATAAAGAATCAAAACCCTGGACCTGATTATCTTTTACTGTTACTCCTTCCTCCTCAAGCAGTTGCTGCATCGCAGATGTTCCACCAAAATGATGTTTCCCGGTGAGCATCCCCACCCTGTTTACCACCCGTTGCGCCGGAATATTATCAAAATTATGAGAATTATTTAAGGCCCATCCAACCATTCTTGAACTCCCGGCAGCACCCAGATACCTGGCAATGGCCCCATAGGAAGTAACTCTCCCCTTGGGAATGAGTTTTACTACTTCATACACACGCTCAAAAAAATTCTTTTCTGCTGAAGTTTCCTTACTCACAAAGAATCCTTATTAGCGTTACTATGACCAGAATCAGCATTAAAGCTGCCATAAAGTAATTGGAATACTTAGCAAAAATTTCAGATTTATCTTCAATTTTTATGAAGGATAATACATAGAAATAGAGGGTAGTAAAGGTCCCTAAAGAAGCTGCAGTGATGAATGTCAACATAAGAAACCAATCGTAGGAAAGATTTCCTCCAACATTTAATGCAGCAGCCAAAGCAACAAAAAAAGGAATAGGAAAAATATTAAGAGCTGCAATTAACATTCCTTTTAAAATGGAATTAGCATTTGCCTTTTTTGAATTGGTTTCAATATGTGGGTCACGCCGGGCTTTTACAAAAAAGAAAATTGCTAATAAAAAAAAGATAACAAGGCCTGCGCGTAAAAGAACATTTCGCACAAAAGGGTTATCGAATATATATTTTGCAAGTAAAACAGCAATTAATGCCTGGAACAACACCACTATAGAAGCTCCTACAGCTACATACAGGCCATTTTTTTTCCCGTGCTCCACACAGGTTTTGGCAACGGTCATATTAACCAAACCAGGTGGCACCACACCAAGAAGTGCAGCAAAATAGGTTATTAAGAAAAGCCTGGTTTCTTCCAAAATTTTAATTTATCCTAAACTGAATATAGGTAATACGTTTTCCCTTTTCAAGATACTGTTTTTCGTAAAATGTCTGAATACCAATAACTTCTTTAGGGGAATACTCGTTTTTATATACATCATGATTTGCCTGAATTACTTCGTGGCCCTCACCATGTAAAAGGCCTAAAGTGTATCCGTGCATAAATTCACTGTCTGTCTTTAAATTCACCACCCCATCTGGTTTCAGGATCTGCTTATACTTTTGTAGAAATTGGGCATTGGTTAATCTATGCTTGGTCCTTTTATATTTGATCTGGGGGTCCGGGAACGTAATCCAAATCTCATCAACCTCTCCGGGAGCAAATATCTGGTCTATTAATTCAATTTGAGTTCTCATAAAACCAACATTATTCAACCCCTCTTCCAATGCTGTTTTAGCTCCTCTCCAAAAACGTGCACCTTTTATATCAATTCCCAAAAAATTCTTTTGAGGATATTCCTTTGCCAGGGAAACACTGTATTCTCCTTTACCACAACCTAATTCCAAAACAACAGGATTGGAATTTTTAAAAAAATCTGATTGCCATTTTCCTTTTAGTAAATATTCTTCATTTACTATTTCTTCACGTGAAGGCTGTACCACATTAGAAAATGTCTCATTTTCTTTAAATCGTTTCAATTTATTTTTACTGCCCACTCTTAAAATTTTTGTAAAATTAGGAAAAATAGAATTGCTGCCGGTAAAAACCTCAACAGCCTTTTCAGTCAGCAATAAACCTTTCTATATTTGTTAATGCGCAATAAAAAAATCCTGATAGCTCCACTCAATTGGGGACTCGGCCATGCTACCAGATGCATTCCAATAATTCATCATTTAATTTTTGAAAAATACCACCCGGTAATAGCTTCAGACGGTGCCGCTCTCAACCTCCTTAAAAAGGAATTCCCAAACCTGGAATTCCATGATTTACCATCCTATAACGTGGAGTACTCTAAAAATGGCAGAAATCTTAAATGGAAGCTTTTAATGCAGGCACCCCATATTTTAAAAACTATTGCTGAAGAAAAAAAATATACTGACACGCTGGTAAAAGAAAATTTTA
The DNA here is from genome assembly GCA_964639695.1 of uncultured Antarcticibacterium sp. Classification (GTDB taxonomy): domain Bacteria; phylum Bacteroidota; class Bacteroidia; order Flavobacteriales; family Flavobacteriaceae; genus Gillisia. The sequence goes on from CAZXEY010000040.1 coordinate 19,519, forward strand.
TTTCAGGAATAATTTCTGATAATCGCTGGGGGGTATTTTCTAAACTTGTTCCTTCTGTTTTTATAACACATCAGTTAAAAGTTTTTTCCGGAAGCCTTACCCCCTTCAGTACAAAAATACAACATTATTACATCAACAGGTTTGATGAATGCTGGGTTCCCGATGTAGAAGGAGACCCAAATTTAAGCGGAATTATGGGCCACGGAATTAAACCGCAGATTCCACTAAGATACTTAGGGATAGTAAGCCGTTTTGAAAAAACAGTAACTTCCGGGGATAATGATATTTTGGTAATTCTTTCAGGTCCCGAACCTCAGCGGGAAATTCTGGAGAAAATGGTAATTTCAGAATTAAAAGGCAGCAATTTCAAAGTTATTCTGGTAAGAGGATTGGTTGAAAATGTAAAACAAGATTATATTGAGGAAAACATTACTATTTATAATTTTCTTAATTCCGAAGAACTGGAAATCTTTCTCAACAGCAGTAAATTAGTTATTTGCAGATCGGGCTATACCAGTATTATGGATTTGGTAAAACTTCAAAAAAGAGCTCTACTTATTCCAACTCCCGGACAATACGAGCAGGAGTATTTAGCAAAAAGTTTAGCAGAAAAAGGATTTTTTCAAAGCTGCAGGCAGGAAGATTTTTCTTTGAAATTGGTAGAAAAAACTTTGACAAGGAATCTGCTATCTGGCTTCGAATTAAAGAAATGGAATTCAGAGGCTTTGGCTTTTTTCGAGGGTAAATGAAAATTCGCTTCCCACACCAAAAACACTTTCTACATAAATCTTCTCATTATGGGCTTCAATAATATGCTTAACAATTGACAATCCTAAGCCTGAACCACCTTCTTTCCTGGAACCACTTTTATCAACACGGTAAAATCTTTCAAAAAGCCGTGGAATATTGGCTTTTTCTATTCCCTCCCCATTATCGGTAATCCTTACAATAACCTTATTCTTTATCAAATTCTCTATACTGACTTCTGTAGTTCCCTCCTTTTTGCCGTATTTAATTGAATTAACCACCAGATTGGTGATTACCTGCTGTATCCTCTCTTTATCTGCATAAACCCAAATAGGCTCCTTATAATCCAAATCGAACGTAAGAGTAATATTTTTTTTTGCCGCTTTCATCTCCAAAAGATCGAAAGAGTTCTGCACAAGCTCTATTATATTACAATTCCCCAAATTCAAATGAAGATTTCCCACTTCAAGTTTTGAGATCATATCAAGGTCCTTAACTATGTAAATTAATCTCTCCACTCCCTTGCCGGCACGTTGAAGGTACTTTTTTCTCAAAGTCTTGTCCTTCATTGCACCATCGAGCAAAGTGAGGATATATCCCTGTACCGTAAAGAGAGGCGTCTTTAATTCATGAGAAACATTTCCCATGAATTCCTTTCTGTAAGCTTCTCTTATCTTTAATCCTTCTATCTCCAGTTTTTTACCTTCGGCAAATTTTTCCACTTCTTTTGTAAGGGTGGCCATATCGGTAGTAATTTGTTCGGGACGCAAGGTGGTAGCATCTAACAGAGTCACGTTGTCGTAGATCTTTTTTATTCTTTTATAAATAAAATGTTCAACTCTGTATTGAATAACAGCAAAGGAAAAAATATAGCAAAGAATGGCGTAAACCAGAACTGCCAGCCAATCAAACTCTGCATAAAAAAATAAAAAAACGCTCACCAGGAGCGTTAAAAACAAAGTGATATAAAACGAGGTTTTAACTGCAAATTTATATGATCTCCTAAAGTTTTTTGACATTAAACCACGAACTTATAGCCTACTCCCTTTACAGTTTTAAAACTGTCATCGCCAATTTTTTCACGTAATTTTCGAATATGCACATCTATAGTTCTTCCTCCAACTACAACATCATTCCCCCAAACATTATCAAGGATCTCTTCCCGTTTAAAAACTTTCCCGGGTTTTGATGCTAATAAAGACAGGAGTTCAAATTCCTTTCTCGGCAGCAAAATTTCCTCGTTATCCTTTATGATCTTATATTCATCCCTGTTAATTACAAGATCCCCAATTTTCACAATATTACTGGAGGTTTCTCCTTCTTTAAACCTTCTTAGTAAAGCTTTTACTTTACTAACCAGGACTTTTGGTTTTATAGGTTTGGTAATGTAATCATCTGCACCGGCATCAAATCCTGCCATTTGGGAATAGTCCTCTCCTCTTGCGGTTAAAAAGGTAATAATTGTTTCACTAAGTTCAGGTATTTTCCTAATCTGTTCGCAAGCCTCAATCCCATCCATTTCAGGCATCATCACATCCATGATAATAAGATGTGGAGATTTCTTCCTGGCAAGCTTTACCGCCTTCAATCCGTTATCTGCTGTAATAACATTATATCCTTCCGCAGAAAGATTGTAACCCACTATTTCCAGGATGTCCGGTTCATCATCTACCAATAAAATACAAATATCTTTTTTCTTCATCGGGGGACAATTTAAATTTTCAGGACAAAAGTAAATATAATATCGAAACAACAGGTTTTTTAGACATTTACGGTTGGTAACACTAAGTTAACAAAGAAAACATTCCTTTAATACGTTCACTCCCCGAAATACCTCCTTTTACCCATTTTAGCTGATAATTGCCGAATAAGGGATCACAAAAAACAGTGATTTTCTAAACTTTTTAATAACATACAGCCCTTCCCGATTAACCCAAAGTTAAAGTTTAGGTAAGCTTTAAGAGAGAATTCGCCCTTTAATTTGCGCCAGACAATAATTAAGAAATGAAGAGATTATTTTTTTTGGCAGCAGCACTACTAGTTACAGGGCTATTGCAGGCACAAACCGAACCAACAGGTTCAATAGTTGGAAAATTAGCAGATAAAGAAATGAACGGAGAACCGTTACCATTTGCAAATGTCCTGATCAAGGGAACCTCTAAAGGAACCACCTCAGATTATGACGGGCTTTATTCTTTACCTAATCTGGAACCGGGTACTTATACCCTTGTTTTTAGTTTTGTGGGTTATGAAACTTTAGAAGTTCCCAATGTTAATGTAGTAGCAGGAAAAGTTACCGAGGTAAATACTGAACTTGGAGCCAGCGCCGCATCTTTAGATGAGGTAGTCATTACCACAGTTTCAAGAAG
>CAZXEY010000041.1:0-22374 GCA_964639695.1 uncultured Antarcticibacterium sp.
GGGACTGTTAGGAGTACCAAATGTAACAGCCCCACTACCTGCCTGGATCAGAAAGGAATCACTGTGACCGTGGTAACAACCTGCAAATTTTATGATCTTCTCTTTTCCTGTAAAACCTCTTGCTAATCGAACAGCGCTCATACAAGCCTCGGTTCCGGAATTTACAAATCTAATCTTATCAATATTTGGAACCATCTTAATAGCCAGCTCGGCTATTTCGGTTTCTATTTGAGTGGGAGTTCCAAACGAAGTACCCTTCTTTGCTTTTTCAATTACAGCGTTAACCACTGTAGGAAAAGCGTGGCCCAGGATCATAGGTCCCCAGGAATTTATATAATCTATTAATTTATTTCCATCTTCATCAAATAGATAAGCGCCTTCGGCTCTTTCAATAAATACTGGATCTCCTCCTACTGCTTTAAAAGCTCTTACCGGTGAATTGACTCCTCCCGGAATTACTTTCCTGGCTGCAGAAAAAAGTTCACTGCTTCTTTTATAAATCATAAATAATTATTTACTGCTGCACGTAAAGTTCCTGTCCAATTGAAATATTGGTATGATCCAGGTTATTAAACTTTTGCAACATTTCTACGGTTAAATTATATCTTTTGGCTATTGAGTAAAGCGTATCCCCTTTTTGAACCACATAGCGCTCCGAATTTCTTTCAGCAACACGAACAATACTAACGGGTTTCCCCAGAACTTCAGCATCATAGGTATACAGCTGATATCTTTCAATAAGATCAATTAATTTTCGGGGATATAATGGATCTGTCGCGTAACCGGCAGATCTTAATCCTTTCGCCCATCCTTCATAATCATCCTGGTCTAGATCAAATAATTCTGCATATCGTTTTCTTTCAGCCAGGAAAAGGGAATGGTCCCTGTAAGAATATTTCGCATCCTCATATTTTCTAAAACATTCCTGGGATCTATCATCATCGTGATAAACCATTTCACCTTTCCAGTCGTGACATTTAATCCCAAAGTGGTTGTTTGCCCTAATAGAAAGGTCTCCTCTTCCTGCCCCAGATTCCAGGATTCCCTGCGCAAGGGTAATACTTGCTGGAATTTTATACAATCTCATTTCTTCCTTAGCTATATCTGCATAAAGTGAAATGTAATTTGCAATAACATCGGCATAGCCTCCGGTAGGAATTTCGGCTTTATTGGCAATAACTTTTGCCGGGGTTCGGGTACGTTCGGGTTGAGATTCTCTGGAACTTACAGTTTCTTTTTTACTTCCGCAGGAAACCGAAAATAATGCTATAATTAAAAGAATAATCAGGCCTTGTTTCTTCATTTTAAACATCAATTTGAGGTAGTTTTTTCTTTAACAACAACTTATTCATTCCTTCAATACCTTGTAAGCCTCCTGTATGAACGGCTAAAATACGGGAATTTGCAGGAAAGAACGACTTATCAATAAGATCAAAAATACCGAAAAACATTTTTCCTGTATAAACAGGATCCAGGGAAATATGATATTTACTCCGGAAGTTATTAATGAACAGTATCAACTCTTCTGAAATTTTACCGTAACCTCCAAAGTGATAATCTTTTATCATTGTCCAATTCGTTTTTCGGGTGTGAATTTTAACTTCACCCTCAAGAAAATCTCCTTTTAATGAAGAAAATCCCAATACCTGCTGGATACCTGATGAATTAATAATACCTGAAACAGTACCTCCTGTCCCTACAGGGCAGCAAACAAAGTCATAATCTTTATCGTTCGCAGATAAAATTTCTTCGCATCCCTTCACCGCTAAGGGATTTGTTCCTCCTTCAGGTAAAAGATAAAAGCTTCCATATTGTCTTCTTAAATCCTCTAAAAATTCTACCTGATCTTTATTCCTGTATTCTTCCCTGGTTACGAAATGCAAGTGCATCCCACAGCTTGCTGCAAATTGTAACGTAGAATTTAATTTTAAAGTATTTTCAAGATCTGCTGCCAACTCCTCTCCCCTTATTACTCCCACAGTTTTAAACCCACCAATTTTACCGGCAGCGGCAACTGCAGCAATATGATTGGAATAAGCACCTCCAAAAGTCAACAGTTGGTTCTCCCCTTTTTCTTTGGCTGCTTTAAGATTGTACTTAAGTTTTCTAAATTTATTTCCCGAAACTTCGGGATGAAGGAGATCTTCTCTTTTTATAAATAAAGAATTACCGGTCCCTGGAAATTTCTCTATAAGTTCCACAGGGGATTCTGCAAGGTCGAAATTCAGCGTTTCCTTCATTTTGCAAATATTAGAACTTTAAGGAAGTAATAAAACAATTACTCCTTTTTTTCAGAAGAATTCAAATATTTGAGAAAGTTCCATAGCTTCCGATTTTTACAGTAATTAAAATCTTTTTCATTAAGATAAGCTTCCCTTTCAAAGGATAAATTTGTATAAGCTTTTAAAAAACTTCCGTAGTAAAAAGATTTATACAGGAATTCAAGACCGTACCAAAGGTAAAATGGTAGGATAAGCAGTTCAAGCTGTTGTTTGAGATGGATTTTCTCATGATTGATGAAAACGGGATTTTTAGCAAGGGACTTATTTCTTACGATCACAAATGGCCAAAGCGTCATCCCGCTAAAACCCTTACCCAGTAAATACTTGTTTACAACAACAATCATGCGATCAAGATAAGAAATTTGTAATTTTGCTTATATGAGTACTATTAAGAAAAACATTCCCCTTGAAGAAGGAGATTTTTACCTGACCCCGGAAGGGTACAAATGCTTTACTGAACAGTACCACCTAAAACGCGGCTACTGTTGCAAAAGTGGATGCCGGCATTGTCCTTACGGCTACAATAAAAAAACTGACAGTTTTAAATAATCAGGCAAAAAATTGCAAGAAACTACACCAATGGAATTTAAAGATCAAATTTTACAGGGAATTCCCGATATTCTTCCGCAACCAAAAAAGTATGATCTCAATGTAAATCACGCTCCAAAGCGAAAAAAGATCTTAAATAAAGAAGAAGAGCAACTGGCTTTAAAAAATGCGCTTCGATATTTTAAGCCCGAACATCATAAAGAACTGCTCCAGGATTTTAAGGAAGAACTTGAAAAGTATGGCCGCATTTATATGTACAGGTTTAAACCAGATTATGATATGTATGCCCGTCCTGAAGAGGAATATCCGGGCAAATGCCTTGAGGCCCGGGCAATAATGCTAATGATCCAGAATAATTTAGATCCTAAAGTGGCGCAACATCCTTACGAGTTGATCACCTATGGCGGCAATGGAGCTGTTTTTCAAAACTGGGCGCAGTACTTACTGGTGATGAAGTACCTGGCAGAAATGGATGAGGAACAAACACTGGTAGTATATTCAGGTCATCCTATGGGTCTTTTTCCTTCCAATAAAAATGCCCCAAGAGTGGTAGTTACTAATGGAATGATGATACCTAATTATTCTTCTCAGAATGATTGGGAGAAATTTAATGCGCTCGGGGTTACCCAATATGGACAAATGACTGCGGGAAGTTATATGTATATAGGACCCCAGGGCATCGTTCACGGCACTACCATTACGGTTCTTAATGCTCTGCGGAAGATCAACAAAAAGAATGGTGAGGCTGCTTTATTTTTAACCTCGGGACTGGGTGGTATGAGCGGTGCCCAACCCAAAGCCGGGAATATCGCAGGCTGCATAACCGTTTGTGCTGAAGTTAACCCCAAAGCTGTTGAAACGAGGCATTCCCAGGGCTGGGTAGATGAAAAAATTGAAGATCCTGAGGAACTGACTCTTAGAGTGAGAAAAGCTAAGCAGGCTAATGAAACTGTTTCTATTGCCTATGTAGGGAACATTGTTAATGTGTGGGAAAAATTTGAGAAAGAAGGAATATATGTTGACCTGGGAAGTGATCAAACCTCTTTACATAATCCCTGGGCAGGTGGGTATTACCCCGTCGGCTTGGATTTTAAGGAAGCCAATGATTTGTTAGCCAATAATCCTGAAGAATTTAAGGAGAAGGTGAAGGAAAGTTTAAGAAGGCAGGTGGATGCTATAAACAAGCATACTGCAAAAGGAACTTATTTCTTCGATTACGGGAATGCCTTTTTACTCGAAGCCTCCCGCGCAGGAGCAAAAGTTTTAAAGGATGAAAAGGGAGAACTCAGTGCTGCTTCCCCTAATGATAAAAATTTATCTTTTGCTTATCCTTCCTATGTCCAGGATATTATGGGACCTATGTGCTTCGACTACGGTTTTGGCCCTTTTAGATGGGTATGCACATCAGGAAAGGAAGAAGATCTTGATAAAACAGATGAAATCGCAACCGCCATCCTGGAAGATCTTTTAAAGAAAGCACCTTTAGAAATTAGATCTCAACTTGAGGATAATATATTATGGATAAGGAATGCCAAAAAGAACAATCTGGTGGTAGGCTCTAAAGCAAGGATTCTTTATGCAGATGCAACCGGTAGAATTGAAATCGCGAGAGCTTTTAATGAAGCTATTGCTGCAGGTAAAATAGGACCGGTAGTTTTAGGAAGGGATCACCACGACGTGTCGGGAACCGATTCTCCTTATCGCGAAACTTCAAATATCTATGATGGATCGAGATTTACTGCAGACATGGCTATACAGAATGTTATTGGAGACAGCTTTAGAGGTGCAACCTGGGTAAGCATTCACAACGGCGGAGGAGTAGGTTGGGGAGAGGTTATAAATGGGGGATTTGGAATGGTTCTTGATGGTTCTAAGGAATGTGATGAAAGATTGAATTCAATGCTATTTTGGGACGTAAATAATGGTTTAGCAAGGCGTTCCTGGGCTCGAAATAAAGAAGCTTTTTTCTCTATTACACGTGCTATGGAAAAAGAACCTAAATTAAAAGTTACTTTACCAAACCTGGTGGACGATTCTTTGTTTCTGGACAACTAGAACGTTAACAATAAACCTATACTTATGAAAGTTTTTAAATTTTCCATTGTACTACTGCTGTTTACGGTGTTTATGACTTCTTGTAATACCGTAAGAGTTGCTTCTGATTATGATCAGCAGGCTAATTTTGGTGAGTACCAGACTTACGCCTTTTTTAAACCGGGGATCGATAAAGCCGATATTTCTGATTTAGATAAAAAAAGAATACTGCGAGCTATTGAAGATCAAATGGCTGCTAAAGGATTTACAAAATCTGAAAATCCAGATGTATTAGTGAGTATTTTCACCAAATCCAAAGAGAACATAAACATCCATCAAAATAATATGATGGGATGGGGATGGGGTTGGGGATGGAACCCATGGATGTGGGGTGGTTGGGGTGGAGGCCTTAATACCGTAAGCACCAATACTGAAGGAACCTTATTTATTGACCTTATTGATGCTGATCAAAAAGAATTGATCTGGCAGGGAATGGGTACTGCTTCATTACCAACTAAAGTTGAAAAAAAGCAGGAAAAGATAAATAAAATCGTAGAAGAAATTCTCGAAAAATACCCTCCGCAAAGAACAAGATAATATAAATCACGCCTCCTTTTGGAGGCGTTTTTGTTTGCATCTGCCTTAAAAATCAGCAAAGGAGTAACTATTCATTTCAATGCTATTTTTGTATCTTTATCTACTATTTAATAGAGCCCTGTTATGTTGGAAAAAATTGAATCAAACGAAATTTTAGACCGGTTACCTGCTCACCTTAAGCAATTTATAAAACCTCAGAATTATGAGGATTATAATGCTATAAATCAGGCTGTTTGGAGATATGTGATGAGAAAGAACGTGGACTATTTGAGCAAAGTTGCCCACTCTTCCTATCTCGAAGGTTTAAAACAAACAGGAATTTCTATAGACAGTATTCCAAATATGTACGGTATGAACCGTATTTTAAAGGAAATTGGCTGGGCTGCCGTAGCGGTTGATGGGTTTATTCCGCCGGCTGCTTTTATGGAGTTCCAGGCTTATAACGTTTTGGTTATTGCCAGCGATATCAGGCAACTTGAACATATTGAATATACTCCCGCCCCCGATATTATTCACGAAGGTGCCGGCCACGCTCCAATAATTGCCAATCCTGAATATGCTGAATATTTACGTCGTTTTGGAGAAATAGGTTGTAAAGCAATTTCCAGTGCAAAGGATTATGAAATGTATGAGGCCATAAGGCATCTTTCCATAATTAAAGAGGCGGAGGATACACCCGAAGAGGAAATCAAGCAGGCTGAAGAAAAGGTGGAATACCTACAGAACAACATGGGGGAGCCCAGTGAAATGGCCGAAATTAGAAACCTGCACTGGTGGACCGTGGAATACGGATTAATTGGAACTGTGGATGAACCCAAGATTTACGGCGCAGGCCTTCTTTCCTCTATTGGCGAAAGCGCCTGGTGTATGACAGATGAAGTTAAGAAGATCCCTTACAACATTAAAGCTGCAAAGCAAGAATTTGATATTACAAAGCCTCAGCCCCAGTTATACGTTACACCCGATTTTGCACATTTAAGCCTTGTTCTGGAAGAATTTGCAAACACTATGGCTTTACGTCGGGGTGGACTGGAAGGTTTAAAAAAATTAATTAATTCAAAAAATTTAGGAACTATTGAATTAAGTACAGGATTACAAATTTCAGGTGATTTTACCCGGGTAATCGAGCATGATGGAAAACCCATTTATTTCCAGACACAGGGGAAAACATCCTTATCAAACAGAGACAAAGAGCTGGTGGGCCACAGCACCCAAAATCATCCAGATGGTTTTGGATCTCCAGTAGGAAAATTGAAAGGTATTAACCTTGCAATTGAAGATATGAGCCCCCGCGATTTGCGTGCGTATGATATCTATGAAGGCGAGGCGATTACCCTGGAATTTGAAGGCGGAGTAATGGTAAAAGGTGAAATAATTACCGGGACCAGGAATTTACAGGGAAAAATAATTCTAATAAGTTTAAGGAACTGTACGATTAGTTTCCAGGATGAAATATTATTTAAACCTGAATGGGGCAACTATGACATGGCTATTGGAAAAGAAGTAATTTCGGCCTTTGCTGGGCCTGCCGATCCTAAAGCTTTCGATCTTATAACCCATACAACTTCCAGCACTACTATAAAAAGCAAAATGACCTCGGAAAAAGAAGAACTGGAGTCTCTGTATCAATCTGTAAGAAATATAAGAAATGGTGGCAACGCCAAATTTTCCTTACAAGCTGCTTTTGAACTGGTGAAGAAATACCACCCTAATGACTGGCTTTTACCTGTGGAAATTTACGAGCTGGCTTTAGAAGATGATTCTAAATTAGCCGCTGAAGTTAAGGAACATCTTGAAGACGTAAAAAAACGAAGGCCTAAAATAACTCATCTTATCGATGGAGGAATGGAACTTATAGATGGGAATCTCGTTGAAAAATAATTAGAGCTTAATTTTTTCCATCTCTTCGCTGCTACCAATTCTGTTTCCGTTGTACTCTAATGTCCAGCCCATAGAATTGGTAAGTATGTAGATTTTTTGAAGTTCACTTACGAGCCGGTTTTTAGCGTTGGTTTTTAAACTGGAATTTTCTATTTTTTCTCTAAGGGATTTTTTTATCCTTTGCTGGATCTTGTTATAATCTTCAGCTTCAAATTGGTTTAAATAATCCTGTGTTACATCGTAATATTGAATATTGGGATTTATTGAAATTTCCTCTTCCGGAATATAAGTAATGGTTACGGTTTTAGTCTCGGGATCAATTTCTGTCTTCAGCTTGCTTAAATCATAAGCTACGGTCACGTCTGCATTTACAATAATTAAAGCCTTCTTTCTTGCTGAAAGCACATCCAGATAAAACCTTTTGGAATCTTTATAGGAAAAAACCTGGGCAAAATTCCCTTCCGTTACTACGAGCTTCCCCACGTTCTTTATCTGCTTTTCAATAAGTGCAGTACTTTCTACTAATTGATCTCTTTTATTCTCCCTGGCCTGAAAGAATTTCCAGCCAAAAAAAACTGCAATAGCTAAAAGTATAATGGGAATTATTTTCCTCATGAATTTTTTTTCTTTAAAGATACGAATTAGGGAAGAGAGTAAAAAGAAAGGTAATTGTTACAAATACAAATGGACGGCCCCACCCGTCCATTTGATTAAAATTCTAAAATCTACCCCAACAAATTTTAGAATAAATTCTCTAAAAAAAATTCTTTATTACAAGTAATTTTGATTTTAGAGGAAGTAAATGTACAAAATTTCCCATTATACCAAACATTAGCTAAATTTCTTAATATTAAATTTAGGTTAAGAAGGAGATCATACAAAATCCACAGAAAAAACAATAAAATGCAAAAAGACGGCCCCCACCGTCTTTTTGCTTAATCAAATTTCTAAAATCTACCCCAAGAATTTTAGAATCTGTCATTACGAAAACCCATCTAAAGATGAACTTTCTATTAATGTACAAATCAAAAATATTTGTTTTCCGTGTGTAGTGTTGACGGTTTTCCTCATTATATTGACACTTTAAGTAAATTATAACCTACTGACCTTTAATAAGTTAAAATTCATTAAAATTTAATATGTGGGAATCGAATTTTAAGATTTTCTATAGAGAAAGAGATCTCGCTTTGAAATTTTTTATTTGCCTCAGAACTAGAATTAAAGGGTTTGTGCTGGAGATTCTTACGAATATTATCTATTTCTTTCATAACAGAAATAGTTTCCTTACCCAGCCAGGTTTCAGAAAATTTTTCCCATATATAATTTACAGCGAAATTATTCGGATGGATCATATCATCTGAGTAATATCTGTAATCCCGCAAATCGTCCATAACCATTTCATAGGAGGGAAAGTAAGATAAGTCTCTACCTGAAAGATCTTCCCTTTCCTGGATATTATGAACCGCTGCCAGTAAATGAGATTTGCTTCTTTGGTTTTCTACCATTCCGTCTTTTAAATGACGTACCGGTGAGACGGTAAAAATAATTGCCAGCCCGGGATTTATTTTATATAGATCCTGAACCATTTTATGTAAAGAATCTTCAATTTGCTGAACTGTTGATAAAACCTTCGAAAATTCCTTTTGAGGTACCTTATGACAATTTGCAACAATTCTTGATGTAGAATTATTTTTATACCCCCAGGAGGTACCGGGAGTGATAATTACGTGAGTTGCTTCCTGTAAACTTTTACGGGTAAGGAATAACTGTTGATTTAGGGAGTTAACCAAATCTTCTGCCGAAGTTGTATTAAGGTCGGAATGAGCATCAAAACAATGCCACTGCTCATGGAGGTAAAAAATATCTTCTTCAGTATACTTATAGGTATCAGCTGCTTTGGAAATAAGATTCTGTATAGCCTCGGGATGAAAAAGTATTCCAAAGGGATTCCGAAGATTTTGAAATTGAAAGTATTCCAATTTATTGCCAATATTTTCCACAAAACAGGAGCCAATTAAGACTAATTTTGAAGAGTAATTAATTTTTGGCTCCCGGGGAACTGTAGGAATTTCGGTCCTGAATTTCATTCTTTAAATTAAAACAGCCCCGGCAGGGGCTGTAGTATTATACAATAAATGATTTAGCTTCTTGAAGAGCTTTTTCTATTCCGGCAGGATTTTTTCCTCCTGCTGTTGCAAAGAATGGTTGGCCTCCGCCTCCACCCTCTATATATTTACCAAGCTCTTTAACAACTTTACCGGCATTAATTTGCTTTTCAATCACCAGCTCCTTGGAAATATAACAGGACAGCAAGGCTTTACCATCCCGTTCTGAAGCTAATAATAAAAATAAATTGCCCTTGTTCTCTCCCAGCTGAAATGAAAGGTCTTTTATTCCTGCGGCATCGAGATCGACTTTTTTACTTAAGAACTCCACTCCATTAACCAAGGTAATTTGCTCCTGAAGTTCTGTTTTTAAACTCTTGGCTTTATCTCTAAGTAAGGAATCCAGTTGTTTTTTCAATACATTATTTTCTTCCTGAAGTGAGTTAATAGCTTTTACAGGATCATTGGCGTTTTTCAATTCCATTTTCACCTGATTGAGCAAATCGCTTTCGGCTTTAAAGAAGTTACGAACAGCTTCGCCTGTGATAGCCTCAATCCTTCTTATTCCGGCTGCTACTGCACCTTCAGATAATATCTTAAAATACCAGATATCGGCAGTGTTCTCCACATGAGTTCCACCGCACAATTCCATAGAATCACCGAATTTAATGGCCCTTACAGAGTCTCCGTATTTTTCGCCGAACAAAGCTATTGCACCCTGATCAAGCGCTTCCTGGAAGGAAAGATTTCGCTGCTCATTTAAAGGATGTTTTTCCTCTATTCGTTCATTGACAAATTTTTCTACTGCTTCCAGTTCTTCCGCAGAGAGCTTACTAAAATGAGAAAAATCAAATCGTAAATATTCGTTGCTAACCATGGATCCTTTTTGCTCCACGTGCTTTCCAAGTACCGTCCTTAAGGCCTGGTGTAATAAATGGGTTGCCGTGTGATTGGCCATTGTCAACCCTCGTTTTTCACCATCAACAACTGCTGTAAAAGTTTGAGAGCGATCTTCTGGAAGTTCTTTTGCAAAATGAACGATAAGATTATTTTCTTTTTTAGTATCAAAGATTTTTATCTCTTTCCCCTCGCCTGTCTTTAAAATTCCTTTATCCCCTATCTGGCCTCCTCCTTCAGGATAAAAGGGAGTTTTATTAAGTACAATTTGGTAAATTTCACCTTCTTTTTTTCCTACTACTTTTCTATATCTGGTGATCTTCACATCAGCTTTTAAAGTATCATAACCAATAAAGTTTTGTTCCTCCTCTTCTCCCAAAATATTCCAGTCTCCTGCTGTTACTGCAGATGCGGCTCTGGACCGGTCCTTTTGCTGTTGCAGTTCCGCCTTAAATTCATGTTCGTTTAGATCGTAACCTCTTTCTCTAAGAATTAATGCAGTAAGATCTATGGGAAAACCAAATGTATCATACAATTCAAAGGCTTTTTTCCCTGATACTGTTTTACCCGATGTATTTTCTACTATATTTTCCAATAAAATAAGCCCCTGATCCAGCGTTCTGAGGAAGGATTGTTCTTCTTCCCGAATTACATTTTTACAAAGCTCCTTTTGAGATTTAAGTTCGGGAAAAGCTTCTCCCAATTGTTCGCTTAAAGTATCAACCACTTTGTAAATAAATGGCTCCTTAATACCTAAAAATGTAAATCCGTAACGAATTGCCCGCCTTAAAATTCTTCTAATCACATAACCGGCACCTGTATTACTTGGCAATTGCCCATCTGCAATTGAAAAAGTTACTGCACGAATGTGATCTGCTATTACCCGAATGGCAATATCAGTTTTTTCAGAATTTCCATACTCCCGGCCGGTTATCTTTTCAATAGATTTGATAAGTGGCGTGAAAACATCTGTATCATAATTAGATTTCTTACCCTGCAAAACCATACAAAGCCGTTCAAATCCCATTCCTGTATCCACGTGCTGTGCCGGAAGTTTTTCAAGAGAACCATTAGCTTTCCGGTTAAATTCGATAAAAACCAGATTCCAGATTTCTACCACTTGGGGATGATCTGCATTTACCAGGTTTCGGCCCGGAATTTTTGCTTTTTCTTCCGCAGAACGTATATCTACGTGTATTTCTGAACTTGGGCCACAAGGTCCCTGATCTCCCATTTCCCAGAAATTATCCTTTTTATTACCTAAAATGATCCTGTCTTCAGGAACAATTTTTTTCCAAAGTTCAAAAGCTTCGTTATCCATTTCAAGGTTATCGTCTTCGCTACCTTCAAAGACTGATACATAAAGGATGTCCCTGTCTATTTTATAAACTTCAGTAAGTAACTCCCATGCCCACTGGATAGCCTCTTTTTTAAAGTAATCACCAAAACTCCAGTTACCCAGCATCTCAAACATCGTATGGTGATAAGTATCCATCCCCACCTCTTCAAGATCATTATGTTTCCCGCTTACCCTTAGACATTTTTGGGTATCTGCAATCCGAGGAAATTTTGGCACAGAATTTCCTAAGAAATATTCCTTAAATTGGTTCATTCCCGCATTGGTGAACATAAGGGTTGGATCATCCTTAATAACCATTGGAGCAGATGAAACAATTTTATGAGATTTAGATTCAAAAAACTGAAGGTATGTAGAGCGAATATCTTTCGATTTCATAGATGTCATTTAAATATTTTTAGTTGCAGCAATCAAAATTTTTAGAAGCATTTCTAGTTTTCTGAAAATTGATTTTCGAATGCTGTACCGGTCTTATGATTTATAAAATTATGCAGGTGAGAAAACAATTTTTATATTTGTTCGTTTCTCATTAGATTTTGCAAGGTTTTTGTAAAGTTTAGTACCCGCAAAAATAACAATTTTAATTTATGTCGAAGGTTAAATATTATTACGATAGCGAGACACTTTCTTACAAAAAAATTAAGCGCAAAAAAGGCAGAAGAATAGGAATAGCCCTTTTAAGTATTCTTGGAATGTTTCTCGCCGCTTTCGTATTGGTTGTGATCTACCTTAATTTACCCCAAATCGAAACTCCAAAAGAAAAAGCCCTTAAACGGGAACTTGAAAATATGGAGTTACAATATGGAATCTTAAACCGAAAAATGAACCAGATCCAAAATGTGCTTGCCAACATTGAAGATAGGGACAATAATATTTATCGCCTGTATTTTGAGACCAATCCTATTCCCGAGGAGCAAAGAAGAGCAGGTTTTGGAGGTATAAACCGCTACAAAAATCTTGAAGGTTACGACAATTCCAAATTAATTATTGAAACCAACAAGAGAATGGATATTCTTACCAAACAATTGGTGGTACAATCCAAATCTTTAGATGAAATAGCAGACCTTGCTAAGGAAAAAGAGAATTTACTGGCCTCCATTCCCGCCATTCAACCTGTTAAAAACGAAACTTTAAAAAGAATTGCTTCAGGATTTGGATGGAGGAACGATCCTTTTACTAAAGTTAAAAAATTCCACTATGGAATGGATTTTACCTCACCTCGTGGGACGCCTGTTTACGCAACAGGTGATGGTAAAGTTGAAAGGGCCGATAACCAGGCTACCGGTTATGGGAATCATATAAGAATTGACCACGGCTATGGTTATGTGAGCCTTTATGCTCATCTTTACAAATATAATGTGAGGCCCGGGCAAAAGGTGAAACGTGGGGATGTAATAGGATTTGTGGGTAGTACAGGAAGATCTGAAGCTCCTCACCTGCACTATGAAATTTATAAAGATGGCGAAAGGATCAATCCTATTCATTTTTACTATGGAAACCTTTCTCCTGAAGAATTTGACCAGGTACTTCAACAAGCTCAACAGGAAAACCAATCTCTGGATTAATGCATATAAATTTGCCTGAAAAAAGATATTATGCGATTGGTGAGGTAGCCGAAGCATTTGATGTAAATACGTCTCTAATTCGTTTTTGGGAAAAAGAATTTGATGTTCTTAAGCCGAAAAAAAATGCAAAAGGAAACCGCTTGTTTACTCCCCAGGATATTAAAAATCTTGAACTCATTTACCATCTGGTAAAAGAAAGGGGATTTACTTTGGAAGGTGCTAAAATCCACCTGAAGGAGGAAAAGAAAAAAACATTGACTAACTTCGATATTATTCGAAAATTACAAAATATTAAAGCAGAACTAACTAATATTAAAAATCAACTGTAATATGAAAAAATGGCTTATTCCTGTAATTGTAATAGTAGTCCTCGGAATTATAATTTATATGATGTTTGGGGGCGTTTACAACTCGGCGGTTCAAAAGCAAGAAGATGCAAAGACCGCATGGTCGCAGGTTGAAAGTGCATACCAAAGGAGGAGTGATCTTATTCCTAACCTGGTAAATACAGTTAAAGGAGCTGCAGATTTTGAGAGAGGAACCCTTACAGATGTTATTGAAGCCAGGTCCAAAGCTACTTCCATAAATGTAGATGCCGATAATTTAACTCAGGAACAATTGCAGCAATTCCAGGCAGCTCAAGGCGAAGTATCTTCAGCTTTGTCAAGATTACTGGTTACTGTAGAACGTTATCCTGAATTGAAGGCTACCCAAAATTTTCAGCAGCTTCAATCACAATTAGAAGGAACGGAAAACAGGATTAATGTTGAAAGAAATCGTTATAATGAAATTGTCAATAATTACAATGTTTACATTAGGCAATTTCCTAATAACTTTATTACCGGTTTTTTTGGATTTGATTCAATGCCAAGATTTGAGGCAGATGCCGGTGCAGAAAATGCACCTGAAGTAGACTTTGAATTTTAAAAATTATTACCATGAGCAAACTGGAAGATTTTTTATCGGCTAAAGACGAAGAACAAATTATTGAGGCGATAAGAACAGCAGAAAAATCTACCTCTGGAGAGATACGGGTGCATATTGAAAAATCTCACGGCAAAAAAGATATTTTCGAGCGATCCATGGAAATTTTCCACGCGCTGAAAATGGATAATACTAAGTATGAAAATGGGGTTCTTATTTATGTAGCAGTAGAAGACCGGGATTTTGTAATCTATGGTGACAGCGGAATAAATAAAGTAGTTCCCAATGATTTCTGGGAAAGCACCAAGGATGCTATTGTTGCGCAATTCAAAGCGGGAAATTATAAGCAGGGACTAATAGATGGTATTCTTAAGGCCGGGGAGCAATTAAAATCTCACTTCCCCTGGAGTGAGGACACTGCAAACGAGCTTCCAAACAACATAACAAGAGGCGATGCCACAAAATAAAAAGGTTTACCTATATATTTTTTTAATATTCCTGTCATTTTCTCTTTCGGGATTTGCCCAAAGGGAAATCCCTCCTCGCCCACGGCTGGAAACCAGTGTTTATGACGAAGCCGATGTCTTTACACCTGCTGAAGAACAACAACTGGAACAAAAGCTCATCAATTACGCTGATACTACTTCAACGCAAATTGTTATTGCAACTATTGAATCTTTAGAAGGTGAATATATTGGTCTTTACGCTCCTAAATGGGCACATGAATGGCAAATAGGCCAGGAAAAAGAAGATAATGGGCTGCTCATCTTATTATCTGAAAGTGACCGGAAGATCTGGATCACTACAGGATATGGTCTCGAAGAATATCTTACAGATGCCACTACAAAAGACATCATTGAAAACATTATCCTTCCGGAATTTAGAAATAACAACTACTATTCGGGATTGGATAAGGGCACAACTGCCATTTTCCAGGTTCTCAATGGCACCTTCCAGGGTTCCCCTCAAAGGTCTCAGGGACCACAGGGAGTTCCGATTCATTTTTTAATTCTTGCTGTTATTTTCCTCGTTTTCATAGTCTCTTTAAGCCGTAAAAACCGGAATAACCGAGGTGGCCCCGGCAACAGTCGCATGGGAGGTTCTTTACTGGACGTTATCATTCTAAGCAGTCTTGGCCGGGGAGGCTTTGGCGGTGGTGGTTTTGGTAGCGGAGGCGGAGGATTTGGCGGCGGCGGAGGATTTGGTGGAGGCTTCGGCGGCGGCGGATTTGGTGGCGGAGGTGCAGGCGGTAGTTGGTAAATTAAGATCTCGTGCTTTAGAAAAAAGAAACCCCAGCTGTCTCCCAACGCTGAGGCTTCTAACACAAACAAACTAAACTAAACTCAAATCTTACATTCGTATTACGCGCATCCCACCGCCACTTCTGGCGTTTGGATCTTTACCACCAAACTTGCTTATTTTATAAGTGAAGCTTAGCATCGCATAACGACGAAGTATTAAACTTTCTGTGTCCTGTATGAAATCATCTCCTGCTATTCTTTGAGAAGCCACATTTTCATTCAGTAAATCGTAAACTTTTACTTTAAGGGTTGCATTGTCCTTAAGAAACTTGTAGCCAAGACTAATGTTATACAACAATGCTGTTTTATCAAAGCCTTCAGAAAGATTTCCGAAGTAGGTGAAAGAAACATCATTTCCAAAAACTACATTTTTTGGCCAAAAAGTTGTCGCTTCCAGTGAAAAAGTATGATTGGTAAAACTTTCATTTCGCTCGGCATTTATATCATAATTACTTTCTGTATAAGCCAACTGGTACCCGGGGTTAAAAGAAAAATAATCTTCAATGCCATAAGTAAAATTAGCACTGGGCCGTATTGTAAATCTTTCAGAATTAAAGAGAACTTCATTGGTAAAACCAATGTTCTTATCAAAATTACCGTTCAATCCCAGCCTGTAACTTAGTTCCCGTTTTTCCTTTTTGTACTGTTTTGAAAAAGAAGTTCCTGCATTGGCACTAATTGCACCATCTACATTGGTATAAGTGGTTGTCCTCACAAGGTCTTCTCCAGTAAAAGTTACGGGAACAATGCTGTTATTGGTAAAGGTTACCGATCCATAACTGAAGAAACCGCTGCGTTTTGCAAAATCATAATTGCGGTAACCTCCTCTTAATGATTGGGAATAGGTAGGCCTTAAATCTGGATTACCAATGAAGATGTTTAAAGGATTAGTCCTGTTTACTACCGGCTGCAATTGCCTTATGGTTGGAATTCCTGCGTCGCTGTTGTAATTAAACCATACACTTTTTCCCCTTGAAATTTCGTACCGCACGTTTGCAGAAAGAAAAAGATTGTTATAAGCACTTGAAAAAGGCACTTCCTCCAGAAAATTATAATTTTCCAAAGTTGTATTTAACAATCCAATTTCAGATCCTACTCTCCATTTAGCTCCTTCATAATTTACACCTACATTAGGAATATTTTTACGGCTTTTCGATTCAAAATCACTACTTAGCAGCGCATTAAAATCTGTATAATCATTAGTTAAAGCATCAAAATCATAAACATAACGAAGGTTAGTGGAGTTGGTAGCTTCAAAGTCATAGGAAGCATCCAGAAATAGCTTTTCTGCCATTACAAAGCGCTGTGTAGCACCAATTAGATACCTGTTTTCTCTTTGATCTTCATCAATGAACTGATCCTGGATCTGGACAACATCATCTCCTCTAAAAAATACACTTTCTGAAAAGAAAAAGTTTTCATTATCCTGCTTTTGATGGCTGTTTTCAAAATTTATTTGAGTGTAAGCTCCCCTTTTTCCATATTTTCTTATTACATCCAGCCTATTGCTAAAGCTGAAGCTTTCAAGGGTTTCCTCATCTAAAGTTTCTGTGGAGTTTACAAGTTCTCTTTGCTGGTTTAAAGAAGTGGCTGCAGTGGTTCTTTCAGAAAAAGCTGAATTGGAATTAAATCTTGGTGCGATGGAAATCCTGGTCAAAGTATCAGGTTCATACTCTAATCTCAGATTGGCCCTGTGGCTCTCATTTATCAAATTACCTGCACTTATTGAATTGTAGAAAAACCTGGAATCAGGAAGAATATTTTCTCTCTCTATTATAGTCCGGGTTTCTGTATCATTTCTTCCATAGAAGTAATCTGCATTAAGATCTAATTTTTTACCCCATTCATTTACGAAATTTATACCTGCTGTTTCAGCTTTTGTAATTCCGCCTCCACCTCCAAAATTTAATCCATTGATCCCAAAAGAACCTCCATTGCTGTTAAAGCTAAAACTGCGCGCATTTCTTCCCATCATATCAAAAACCTCATCAAAGCTAAAACCTGAGCTGTTTATATTGTTGGAACTTGCGAGAACGCTTACCCGTAATTTATCTTTAAAATAATTTCCTATTCCGCTCATTTCATAGCGGTCATTGGTACCGCCGCCAACAGTTGCCCGGGCAAAATAACCTTTATTCTTATCCTCCTGGATCGTAATATTTATCGTCTTATCATCTGGATCCCCAGCCTTTCCGGTAAATTCCTGGCTTCGGGTTTTAGTATCTGTGATCTGGATTTTATTAATAATTTCCTTCGGAAGGTTTTTCGTTGCTATTTTAGGATCGTTCCCAAAAAATTCTTTACCATTTACAAGAATTCTTGAAACGGGTTTTCCATTTACGGTAATATTCCCCTGGGTATCCACTTCTACTCCGGGTAATTTCTTCATAAGTTCCTCTAAGTTGGCATCCTGTCTTGTGGTAAAAGAGGCTGCATTAAATTCAAGAGTATCTTTTTTGACCACTATGGGAGCCCGGGATCCTATAACATTAACTTCATCCAGCGTGTTATCTGCTACTGCGAGTGAAAGATTCCCGATGTCAATGATGCGGTTTTCAGCCAAAGAAACAGACTGTTTGAAAAGCTGATAGCCGGTAAATGAGATATATAAATTAAGAGGCTCTGTAGAAGTATTACCGGTGAGAATGAAGGATCCGTCGTTTTCTGAAATAGTATACACTATTAATGTACTATCAGCTGGTCTTTCCAGATAAACAGTAGCTGCTTCAAGGGGTTGTTTGGTTTCATTGTCCAGGACTCTACCTGTTATTTGAAAATCCTGAGCTGTTGCTTGTATGGAAATGACACACGCCAGCATTAACAAAAATTGCTTCATTGAGGGGGATTTGATGGATTGATGAATGACAAAAAAAAAGCCTTAAATGATGTTAAACATCTTCTAAGACCTTAAAATTTAAGTTTGGTTTAATTGAAAAATTATTTTTTTCGAAAATAAACTGAAATAGGTACTCCCGTAAAATTGAATTCTTCTCTTAATTTGTTTTCAAGGTATCTTTTATAAGGCTCCCGTACATATTGCGGCAGATTACAGAAAAAGGCAAATTGAGGCTGAGGTGTAGGCAATTGCATGCAGAATTTAATCTTTACATACTTGCCTTTCCAGGCTGGAGGAGGATAATTTTCAATAAGCGGAAGCATCCTGTCATTGAGCTCACTCGTTTTAATTTTTTTGCTTCGGTTCTGGAAAACCTCTACTGCCGTTTCAATAGCTTTGAAAATTCGCTGTTTATTAAGTACCGAAATAAAGACAATTGGAACATCTGTAAAAGGTTCTATTTCCTCCTTTATCTTTTGCTCGTAGTCCCTTAGTGTATTCGTTTCTTTTTCTTCAACAAGATCCCATTTGTTCACAAGGATCACAATTCCTTTTCGGTTTCGTTGCGCCAGCCAGAATATATTTTGTACCTGTCCATCGAATCCTCTGGTTGCATCCAGAACAATTAAGCAAACGTCACAATTTTCAATTGCTCTAACAGATCTCATTACAGAATAAAATTCAAGGTCTTCCTTTACTTTGGATTTTCTTCTTATTCCTGCAGTATCCACAA
Organism: uncultured Antarcticibacterium sp.; assembly: GCA_964639695.1. GTDB lineage: Bacteria > Bacteroidota > Bacteroidia > Flavobacteriales > Flavobacteriaceae > Gillisia. Next base: position 19,062 of record CAZXEY010000041.1, read on the forward strand.
GATTAAATTCAAAACCAAAACGATTGTATTTGGTATCTATGGAATCCCGGGTTGTTCCTGCAACATCTGTAACAATATATCTATCCTGGCCAATTAATGCATTAATAAAAGAAGATTTACCTGCATTAGGCCTTCCTACTACCGCAAATCGTGGTAATTCTGCCTCTTCATCATCTTCCTGCTCCGGTAAAGCTTCAACAAGAGCATCCAGTAATTCTCCCGTCCCGCTTCCATTGGTACTTGCTATAGGAAAATATTCTCCTAAACCAAGATTATAAAATTCTACAGCATTTTCAAGACGCTTTGAATTATCTACCTTATTGACGACCAAAAAAACAGGCTTTTTTACTTTTCTAAGAAGTTTAGCAACATCTTCATCCATACCTGTTATACCAGACTCCACATCTACCATAAAAATTATAGCATCTGCCTCATCAATAGCAAGTTCTACCTGCTTATCTATTTCGGCTTCAAAAACATCGTCACTTCCCTTTACGTAGCCACCGGTATCAATAATCGAAAAATTCCTTCCATTCCAGTCTGTTTTTCCATAATGCCTGTCTCTTGTAACCCCGCTTACAGCATCAACAATAGCTTCCCGACGTTGAATGAGTCGGTTAAAAAATGTTGATTTTCCAACATTAGGTCTTCCTACTATGGCTACTATATTGCCCATAAAAACTTATCTCTTTAATTATCTGCCAAAATTAGGACTTTTTAGGCTAATAACAATTTTTCAAATTTTTTCGATTTTCAATAAAACTTTAATCCCATGAAATTCTATAAGAAATCTCCCGGGCACTGTTTTCTAAAATTCCAACCCTGATTATCATTAATTTATAATTTGTTTTTAAAAAATTTAATTGCATTTTTTTATATTGATGGAAAGAAATAATTAAAAAAAGAAAATATGAAAAATGTAAAATTGGCAATTATTTATTATAGTTCTACAGGTACAAATTATCAACTCTCCCGGTGGGCAGAAAAAGCTGCAAAAGAGGCAGGAGTTTCAGAAATACGATTTAGAAAAGTTGCAGAAACAGCACCACAAGAGGCAATATCACAAAATAAAGACTGGAAGGAACATCTGGAAGCTACAAAAGATGTAACACAGGCTTCATTAGACGATCTTGAATGGGCAGATGCTATTATTTTTAGCGCTCCCACCCGATATGGAAATATACCCTCCCAGCTTCAGGCATTTTTTGACACTACGGGTGGTTTGTGGTTTCAGGGCAAGCTAGCTAATAAAGTGGTAAGTGGCATGACAAGTGCACAAAATGTTCATGGAGGCCAGGAAACTACCCTATTATCTCTTTACAGAAGTATGTATCACTGGGGAGCAATTGTTGTGGCTCCTTCTTATACAGATGAATCTTTGTTTGCTGCAGGAGGTAATCCTTATGGAGCCAGTGTAAGTGCCGGAAAAGACAATATGGGAGAGAAGAATGAAAGAGCCGTAGCTCACCAAACCAGAAGAACAGTGAAAGTTGCAGGTTGGGTTAAAGCAGGATTAAGTCAGGATTAAAAAAGTTTTTAGTCATTTTAATATAAAAGGGTTTTAAAAGCGGAAGATTCAGAATTAGCTAACAATAATTTTTAGTGTAATCTTCCGCTTTTTGCCTAAAGAAGAATGGATCAATGAACAACCGCAGAACCTTTATCAAGAAATCGGGATTATTACTTGTTGCCACTACACTTCCCTCCTATCCATTTTTACTTAAGAGGGAAAAGAAAAAATTGGGAGTGGCATTGGTAGGATTAGGATACTATAGTACAGACCTCCTGGCCCCGGCCTTACAAAAAACCGATTATTGTGAACTAAGAGGAATAGTCACGGGAAGCCCTGAAAAGATCCCGGTATGGCAGAAGAAATATGGCATTAAAGATTCAAATGTTTACAATTATGAGAATATGCATACTATTGCCAATAACGACGATATTGATGTTATCTATATTGTTTTACCCACAGGACTGCATGCAGAGTATGCTATAAAAGCAGCTAATGCCGGAAAACATGTATGGTGCGAAAAGCCAATGGCGAGAACAACAAAGGAGTGCCGCAATATTATTGAGGCCTGTAATAAAAATAAGGTTAAACTTTCCATTGGATACAGGATGCAGCACGAAAAGAACACTCAAACTCTTATGAAATGGGCAGAAACAGAGCCCTACGGTTCCATTACAGGATTAAAAGCTGCTGCAGGATATAATGGAGGCACTATCACTCCCTGGAAACTGGAAAAGGAAATGGGCGGTGGAGCAATGTACGATATGGGTGTTTATCCTCTTAATGCTGCACGTTACAGCACGGGGATGGAACCTATTGCTGTTAAAGCCACTCATAGCACCACCCGGCCAAAAATATTTGATGAAGTAGATGAAACTACAATTTTTGAACTGGAATTTCCCGGTTATATCATCGCAAATTGCAGAACCAGCTTTGGTGAAAGTTTAAATAATCTGGAAGTAAAATGCAACAATGGCGGGTATTACTTAAGGCCATTCCAGGCATATTCGGGAGTACGGGGAAAATCAACCGATGGAAAAATTCTGGAACCTATGGGTAAAAATCAGCAAGCGGTTCAAATGGATGATGATGCTCTTGCCATTATAAATAATAAGCCGGTTTTGGTACCAGGTGAGGAAGGGCTTAAAGATATTGCCATAGTAGAAAAGATCTATGAATCTGCAGCGAATGGTGGAAATCGGGTATTGTTGTAATTATTTTACCTATTCTTCCGTTTTTTAAAATTTTAATAATCTACCGCAATTAATTTTTCTATATTTACCCTTCAGTAAAAAATTCCTTTTATCTGAACCCCACCTCTTTTTTACCTACAGTAAGCAGGTTTTACCTTTTACACTTTTCAATTATAAATAATTTAAAAGAGATTCTGCAGTAAAGAATAGCTTTTCCAAAAATTTTATGTACCCTAACTCGAAGGAAGCCAGGTTTAACTTTGGCTTCCTTTTAAATTACAGCTGTTTCTAAAATCTGCAAATACAAAATCTATATTTATTATTTAAATTTGACTGCATTAAAATCAGAATGGAATTTAATTTAAGGACAGTTACTGTTACACGTTACATCACTCCACTAAGGGAAGGAGGCTCTTTACCTGCACTTGCCGAGGCCGATGATGATTTTAAATATGTACTGAAATTCAGAGGAGCCGGCCACGGAGTCAAAGCTTTAATTGCTGAATTATTGGGTGGTGAAATTGCCCGTTCATTGGGATTTAAAGTTCCTGAGCTCGTCTTTGCTAATTTAGATGAAGCCTTTGGAAGAACTGAAGGAGATGAAGAAATT
>CAZXEY010000041.1:22384-22613 GCA_964639695.1 uncultured Antarcticibacterium sp.
ATCTTGCGCTTCACTTTCTAAGCGGCGCCATTAATTTTGATCCTGTAGTAACTGAAGTTGATCCTCTTCTCGCTTCCAGAATTGTTTGGCTCGATGCTTTTATTACTAATGTTGACAGGACCTTTAGAAATACCAATATGCTCATTTGGCATAAAGAACTTTGGCTTATAGATCACGGAGCCTCATTTTATTTTCACCATTCCTGGACAAATCACGAAAAACAGGCTTT
>CAZXEY010000042.1:0-22280 GCA_964639695.1 uncultured Antarcticibacterium sp.
AAAAGAACTGGAAGAGCATGTAATTGATCTTCTGAGAAAGATTCCTAACAACAAACTCTTACTGGATCATTATCTTGATGGGGCAATTGAGGCTGAAGCCGATGCCATTTGCGATGGAGAGAATGTGTACATCATAGGGATCATGGAGCATATTGAACCTTGCGGAATTCATTCTGGGGATTCTAATGCACTATTGCCTCCTTTTAACCTGGGAGATCTTGTGATGCAACAAATTAAAGATCATACTCACAAAATTGCACTTGCATTAAATACAGTGGGACTTATAAACATCCAGTTTGCAATAAAAGATGATAAAGTGTTCATCATAGAGGCCAACCCAAGAGCTTCCAGGACGGTTCCATTTATAGCTAAAGCCTATGGAGAACCGTATGTAAATTATGCCACAAAAGTGATGTTGGGAGAAAAGAAAGTGACGGATTTTGATTTTAATCCACAACTTAATGGTTATGCTATTAAACAGCCCGTGTTCTCCTTTAACAAGTTCCCAAATGTAAATAAGCAACTGGGTCCTGAAATGAAAAGTACCGGTGAAAGTATCCTATTCATAGACAGTCTTAGAGATGATGCATTCTACGATCTGTATTCCAGAAGAAAAATGTATTTGAGTAAATAGAAGAAATGACTGAAATAGAAAAAGCTGCCCTCGGGCAGCTTTTTGTTTTATGTGATAAAGCTTATTTTTTGCTAAGTACCAGGGTTTGAACAGTGTTACTACCATCGGTGGACTTCCATACCTGTCTTTTCTTACTGTCTTCTACAATGATCCAGGTTTTATCAAAATCTGACCTTTTATAGGAATTTGTGCTGGTAATAGTTATCAATCCTTCGCTTGGTTGAGTCCATCTAAATTCCTGGACATCACTAAAATCATTTTGAAACATATTGTACTGGATATCTTTTTCACCTGTACCATTTTTGTTGATCTTAATAACACCGGCATTCGTGGTATTAATTGTTTGTCCTTTTTGATTATCTACTTCATACCTGTCCACGTTCCAGTCGCCTACTATTTTTTTACCACCACAAGCTGTAAGTAGGAAAGCGCAAACAGTTAATAAAAAAAATGTTTTCTTCATAATATTTACTTTTTATTTAAAGATACCATAATTTGGCCTTTTAGAAGAATAATGCGGTCTTAGCCTGCTTTTTTTCACTAAATTTTAATACTTGACGAACGTGTTTTTAACAATAGGGGGTGTTTTTGCAGGGTTATCTGTTATTTTTGGCGCTTTTGGAGCTCATGCTTTAAAACGTGTTTTTACTGCAGATTTACAGAAAAGTTTTGAAACCGGGGTTAAATATCAAATGTATCACGCGCTAATCCTTATCATTTCCTCATCCCTTTTTACGTTTGAAGATTTTACCGAAAAGTTAATGGGGTGGAGTTTTACAATAGGGATTATCTTGTTCTCCTTCAGTATCTACGGTTTATGCTTAAGTACAGCAAAAAACCGAAAACTTACTTTCCTGGGGCCCGTAACTCCAATTGGAGGTTTATTTTTAGTAGTAGGTTGGTCTTTGTTTATTTACAATACTGCTTCTTTTTTTTAAGTCAATTATAGTATCGAGGTACCAGCCATAGGCCTTTTACGGTGTTTTTCAGCATAATAGGCTATCAATACCAGCTGCAAAGTGTGATAGATCATTACCGGTAATAGGATCAATCCAAGATTTCCTGTCTCTCCAAAAATAATGGCGGCCATTACCGATCCATGGACGAGGGATTTCTTAGTTCCGCAGAATTTCACAGCAATAATATCTTCAGTTTTCATCCTCAATAATTGGCAAATAAAATCCAGTCCATAATAAATTATGAAGAAAATAATGATTACACATCCTGCTAATACGATTAAATCAGTAATAACAACTTCAGAAAAAATATTTGACAAAAAGGAATTACTAAAGCTGTTATAAACTATAAGCAGGATTATAAGCTTATCGAAATTACTTAAATGCTTTCTGTTGGTTCTTGCCCAGGATCCAAAAAACTTTTGTAAAAATAATCCTATGATAAGCGGAAGAATTATTTGAAGAAAAAGTTTAGTGACAACATCCCTAAAACTAAATTCGGTGATACTTTCCATTATAAAACTTATCCAGAGCGGTGTGGCAATAATTCCAATGATTCCTGAAAGGCTGGCGTTAAAAATAGCTGTAGGGAGATTGCCTCTTGCAATGGAAACCATAACAATAGAGGAGGAAACAGTGGAGGGGAGGGCTGCCAGAAAAAATAAGGAGATCCATAGATTTGAAGTTAAGCCTTCTTTAAAAAGTGGCAAAAAAGCAAAAGCCAGTAATGGAAAAATTATAAAAGTGGTTGTCTGAATTATAAGATGCGCCTTAAAATTGAAAAAGCCAGATTTTAATTCTCCCGGTGATAATTTTAATCCATAAAAAAAGAAAATAAAACCTATTCCTATATCGGTAATTGTTTTTAGCGGAAGCAACTCTATTCCCCGGGGAAATAAATAAGCTAAAATAATTGCAGCAAAAAGCCCTGCTATAAATCCGTTAAATTTCAATTACCGCTCAATTTTTACGTTTTGGTTTTCCAGAAGATGTAGGTAAGAATCTGATGTGAAGTCGGTTTCGTGAAATTCAGCTTTTCTTTTTGCTTTCATTTTACTTCTCTTTATACTTTTTACAAACCTTCTTATATCATCATCGTTCTCCAAAATTAACCCGGGAACCTGAACAGATCTACCGGATTCATCTTTGGCAACCATCGTAAAATGCGAGGAATTACAGTGTTTTACAGCCCCTGTCTGGATATTTTCTGCTTCCACCCTAATGCCAATTACCATTGAGCTGGTCCCTGTATAATTTACTGAGGCTTTCATCGTGACCAATTCTCCTATCTCTATAGGTTTCAGGAAGTCTACTGTGTCAACGCTTGCCGTAACACAGTAAACTCCTGAATGTTTAGAAGCGCAGGCAAAGGCAATTTGATCCAGCAGGGATAAGATATAACCACCATGGATCTTCCCGTTGAAGTTGGAATGTGAGGGTAGCATAAGTTCAGAAATGACTACCTGGGATTCTGTTATTCTTTTAAATTTCATAATCTTTACCTGTCTCTAAAATGTGGTGATTTTGCCTCCTGAACATCCTCTACAAAATATTTTGTATCACCCCAAAAAATAAATGTTGAATATCTTTCTATGTATCTCAATTTTACATAATTACCCTCATTCTCCTGAAGCTTTTGTATAGCCTCTTCATTTTCATCAAGAACAGAGAACTGGAAGATTTGAGCGCCACTTATTCCCTGGCTGATTTCTCCTTCCCAGGTTTTTGAAATGACACCTTTCCGGCTGAATTTTATAAGTTCACCAGTCCTTGTGCCCTCGCTATAGGGAACAAAATATATAAAGAGAAAGTATATTAGGTAAAGTCCAAATAATGCTCCAAGAATGTAAAAGAGAGTTTTTTTCAATTTATAATGCTTTGTATAGAATAGTAAGAAATTCTTCGATTTTTGAAGGCTCCAGCCATCGGGTAACTATTACAAGATCTTTTTCCCTGTCCACGACTATAAAATTACCGCCAAAGCCGGCTGCATAAAAAAGATCTTCGGGCAGGCCTTTCCATTGCCTGCTTCCCGGTTTATTTAACCACCACATATAGCCATAATTGGTGTTCGCCGAAGAAGATTGTATTGCATCTTCAATAAGAGCGGGAGAAAGGAGCTGCTGGTCTTCCCATTTTCCGTTTCTTTCAAATAATAACCCAAACCTTGCCATATCATTGGTGTTAATAAATAATCCACCACCGGAATGTCCACCACCGGTTACAGATTGCATTTTAAGACCGTCTATTGTGACCCAGGCATCTTCGTATCCAAACCATCTCCAGGTGGGCGAAGCTCCTATGGGGTCCATAATTTTTTCTTTTAAAACCTTGGGTAGTGGATTACGCCAAACCTGAAGCAGGGAATAAGCCAATAGATTTACCCTTACATCATTATATTCAAATACAGTTCCCGGAGTATTTAATTTACGGTTTTTCCAGTCGTCCAACCCTCCTTCAGAAGGTGGACGATCTGCCCAATCATAACCTCCCCATAACTGCCCGCTCCAGTCTGAAGATTGGTCCAGTAAATTCTCCCAGGTAATTTTGCTGTTGTGCTCACCATCAAAGGTTCCATCCCAAACATAAGTTATTACAGGTTCATTTACATTTTCTATTAAATCTTCCTGAAGTGCCAGCAAGGCTGTTGTGGAAAGAAAGCTTTTGGTGACGCTAAAGGTCATATCAACTCTTTCTGTGTCTCCCCAGGAGGCAATTAGGTAGCCGTTTTTAATAATTAAACCAGCAGGTCCACCTCTTTTTTTGGTAGGTCCGGCAATTTTGTGAAATGGCTCCCTTTCAAAACCTTTTAAAATTGCCTGCCGAAGATCTCTTGGTTCGCTGTATTCATTAGCTAAAGCAAAATCAATGGCTTCTTTAAGCTTATCTTCCTTAATTTTTACTTCTGTAGGTGTTTTTCTTTGCCATTCTCCAGATTCCGGGAAATATTCCTGTCCTACTGCGGCAGAGGTTATTAAAAACAGGCAAAGCATTGATACTATTAATTTCATTTAATCCAGATTTAAAAATTTTTCTTTTTCTTCATCAATTAACGAGGCTTTTTCACTCCATCCCCGTGCTATTTTTTGTTTTGGAGATATACCTAATTCCTCCAGCTTCTCAATATCCTTAATAAGATTCTGATTCCCGGTGAGTTTTTTAAGCGCACTTTCATAAGCATTGCCGGTAGAACTCAAACGGGAGCCTACCACTTCAAGATCATCAAGTAGTATTTTAAATTTGTGATAAAGGGAAGCTGCGTGTCTCGCAATTTCAAGAGCATTCTGCTGCTGTTTTTCATTGCTCCAAATACTGTCAATCGTTCTTAATGTAGAGAGCAACGTGGTAGGGCTTACCAGGAGAATGTTCTTTTGGAAGGCAGAATAGAAAAAGGAATTATCTGCATTCTGTGCAAGATATAATGCAGCCTCTATGGGAATAAACATTAAAACAAAATCGGGTGATTCAGTTTTATAAATATCTTCATACTTCTTTGAGCTCAATTGAACAATATGAGATTGTAAGGACTTAACGTGATCTTTCAAATGCCTGTCACGGGTGTTTTCCTCTTCCTCGTTGACATAGCGTTCATAAGCAATTAAAGAAACTTTAGAATCTATTACCATTCTGCGATTATTGGGCAAATGAATGATTACATCGGGTATGATCTTATTTCCATCATCATCTACAAAAGCCTTCTGAATAAAATATTCCCTGTCTCTTTCTAATCCAGATTTTTCCAGGACTTTCTCAAGGATTAATTCTCCCCAGTTTCCCTGGGTTTTATTTTCCCCTTTTAAAGCTTTTGTCAGGTTATTTGCTTCCTGGCTAATTTTTATACTCTGTTCATTTAAAATTCTAAGGTGTTCCCCAAGCTGTGCATGCCGGTCTATAAAATCTGTATTATTTTTTGTGACTTTTTCCTCAAAACTCCTGATCTTTTCATTCAATGGATTTAATATATTCTGAAGGTTTTCCTTATTTAAGTGAGTAAATTTTTCAGATTTCTGATCTAAGATCTTATTGGCAAGGTTTTCAAATTCTTTAATAAATTTCTCCTGAAGCTTTTCAACTTCTGCTTTTTGTTCTAAGTTCTTTTGCTGAAGATTTTCAAATTCTGAATTTCTTCGGGTAAGTTCGTTACTGAGAAATAAATTGTCTTTCCTAAGATGATCAAGGTGTTCATTAAGAGATTGAAGTTGTTGATCTTTTTCTTTTTTTATTTCCGAAGCATTTTCTTTAATGAACATTAAATTGTTGTTATGCTGACTCTTAAGATCATCTACCTGAAGTTCAAGTTGATTTACTTTTGCAGAAGATTCAGATATTGCTGCTTTAGCTTTTAGTCGGGATAAAATAATTCCCAGTACTCCGCCAAATACGAAAGCTATTGTTATTAGCAGAAAAAAGTAAAGAGTTTCGCTCATACAAGGGATCCTTTATTTCAAATATACTTAATAGGAAAGTTTTACTGCGAGTTAATTAAAGAATCGGAAAATAAAATCTAAGTTTTCAATTTAAAAGAGCGGGAAGCTTTATCAAAAACAATAAGATCTGAAGGAAATAAACCAGATAAAACCTCCTGTTCAATTAATTCGGCTGGTGTTCCTGTTATGGCTTTTCCCTTCTCCAATAAGATGATCCTGTCGCACAGTTGCAAAGCAAGATTTATCTCATGAGTAGCGAAAACTATAGTTTTATTTGTTTTAATGGTAAGGTCTTTTAGCAATTTAAGCACGTAAGCCTGGTGATATATATCCAGGTGAGTTGTAGGTTCATCAAGAATCACAAGAGGAGTATCCTGCGCAATTGCTCGGGCTATTAGAACACGTTGAAGTTGACCATCGCTAAGCTCAAAACATTTTTTATATTTCAGTTCACTAATATCAACCATTTCAATAGCATTATTTATAACATTCTGATCATTAGGTGATAAAGTGCCGATCCAATTTGTGTAAGGCTGTCTTCCAAGAGCAATTAATTCTATAACGCTAAGATTTTTTGATATGGGTTGCTCAGTAAGCACTACACTTATTAATTCCGCTTTTTCTTCCGAAGAAAGAAGCTTCAGGTCTTTATTATTAATCAATATTTCACCACCAAGGCTTTCCTGTATACCACTAAGGCTTCTTAATAAAGTAGATTTTCCTACACCATTAATTCCAATGACCGCTATTAATTCTCCTTTTCCAATTTTAAGGTTCACCCTGGAAGCCACTAGATTATTATTTTGCTTATTCCTGTAACCAACATAAAGTTCCCTGGTTTCCAGAATAATATGTGAACCTTGTGTATTCAAAATAAAAATTTTCGTTTTCTTACTAATAGCCAAATTACGACAGGAGCGCCTATTAATGAAGTTATAGCATTAATTGGGAGTGTATATTCACTTCCCGGCATTTGTGCGGCAATATCACAAATTAACATCAATATCGCTCCTCCCATTATAACGGCGGGAAGTAAAACCCTATGATTGTTCACGGGGATTACCTGTCTCACCAGGTGAGGAACAGCAAGACCTACGAAAGCAATAGGACCGGCGAAAGCGGTAATACTTCCAGCCAGTAAACTTGTGGCGAAAATAATAGCGAACCTGTTCCTGGTAATATTAACACCCAGGCTACGGGCATATTGCTCACCTAGCAGCAGAGTATTTAAATTTTTTATGCAACTTATGGCAAGAAGAATTCCTATTGTCCAAAAAATGAAAAGGATGAAAACCTCTTCCCATGAAAGATTTCCAAGGCTGCCAAAGGACCAGAACACGTACTGCTGCAGCTGGGCTGCATTACTAAAGTAAGCCAGAACGCTTACAACTGCGGCAGTTAAACTCGCGAACATAAGTCCAATAATTAATATAGCCATGGTATCCCGTAGCCGTGCAGAGGCTAAAAGAACGGCGATTAAAACCAGTAAGCTTCCAAAACTAGCCGCAATTACCAGGCTCCATTTTGATAGGAAAAAGGCTGTTGATGCCAAACCGAGTAAGGAAGCTCCCATTAAAACCAGCGCTACTCCAAGGCTGGCACCGCTGCTCAAACCTAACACGTAAGGTCCTGCAAGGGGATTGCGAAACAGAGTTTGCATGAGCATTCCACTTACAGCAAGTCCCGATCCTGTTAAAATTGCAGTTATTACTTTTGGTAACCGATATTCCAGGATAATATATCTCCAGCTCTCCCGGGCCACTTCTCTATCCAAAAAGGTAGCAGTAATGTCTTTTAAAGGGATACTAACTGAACCAAGACTAACATTGAGCAACGAAAATATTATAACTGCAAAAAATAAAATGATAAGGTGGACAGTATAATTTTTTTGTTGTGGCATTTAATCCAGTTCTTTAAAAAAAGTTTTGTTATAACCGGGCAAAAGTTCCGGGTGAAAAATAGAGATCATATCTTTTAAAACAAGATCTGGCCTCACAGGAGCGAGTTCATAAAATAATACTCCTCCTTTTTCTCCGGTTGTATTACTATACGTGAAAACCTTCCCTTCTTTCACTGCCTTAAATTGATTGTAATGTAGCGAAGACTCCTGCAATTGTTTAAAAGAGGTAAACTGGCCCGGTGCTATCCAAAAATCTGCATTTTTTGCGTCACTAAGAACGGTTTCAAAAGCTAAAGATTTGCTTCCGCTTCCTTGAGTATCGCTATAAATGTAATTTCCATTAGCATCATCTATGAACTGTGCCTGCCACGAATTTCCATAGGGAACATACCACTGGTCTTTATACATAGAACCACTTAAAACTGAAGGGACTTCTTTTACAGAGCCTGCCAGTTCTTTGGCTTGCTGGTAATCTTTTTTGACCTCATTAAAAAATTGTGCAGCCTCATTTGATTTGCCAAATAAGGCCCCAAAGAATTTGATCCATTCCGCTTTGCCAAGAGGAGATTCTTCGATCCAGTCGCCATTGAAAAAAACTGGTATCCCGCTTTTTTCGATAGTGTTAAAGGTTTTGCTTTTTCCATTAATAGCAAATCCAATTACAACATCTGGTTCAAGTGCCAGAAGAACTTCTGTATTAATAGCTTCATTTTGCCCCAATTCTGTGATACTTCCCTTATTAATAAGAGCTCTGGTTTTATTAGAAGAAATATAATCTAACCCGGGAAAGCCAATGAGCTTTTTTTCGCTGTCCAAAATTTCGAGTGAGGGTATGTGAGTTGTAGAAGTCACAACAATTCTCTCAACAGGAATATTTATTTTTTTATCGAACTGCAGTCCTTCCGGAATTTGATCTTCCTTTTCAACCAATAAATATCTAAAAGACTTTTCTGCACCAGGCCAAGGATTTTTAACCTCAACTATTTTATACCTTTCATATTCGGTGATGGAAAAACCCTTGGCAAATTCAACAGGTAATTCTTTTCCCTCAACCACAGGACTATTCGGCTTATCCTTTTCTGTCTTGCAGGAAATAAAAATTATTGGGAATAGGATGAATAAAAGACGTTTCAAAGATTGTATAATTTGACCCAAAAGTAATATTATTTAAATTTTTAAGTGCTTACGAAACATAAATGTTTATTTTCGCGCTGAAATTTTGGTTTTACACCTGTTGATTTTCATCAGGAAAAATTAAAAGGGAATCAGGTGATCATTTGAAAATCCTGAGCTGTTCCCGCAACTGTAAGCTTTGTTCCACTTTTGGAATGCCTTTTATTATTCTTCAAACCACTGTCACAAAGACGGGAAGGTAGATAACAGGACGTGAGCCAGGAGACCTGCCAATTTTCAAAAATGTCAAACTTTCGGGATAAAAGTTTGGTGTAGGATACTACATCTTTTTTCCTGTATTATTTAATTACTATGTACAAAAAATTATGGATTTGTAGTGCAATTTTATGCACTGGCCTTACCTTTTCGCAACAGACCGGCGAAGAAATTGAATCATTGGAAGAAGTAGTTTTAATTGATTCAAAATTTAAACTTAATCGTGAAAACAGCGGGAAAGTTGTTACAAAAATAACTGCTGTTGAGTTAGCTAAAAATGCAGGAAGAACTATTCCTGAAGTTATCAACAGGGTGAGCGGGATAGAAATTAATGGCGCACGAAGCGTTGATGGACTAAATCTGGGTTATTACGTGCGGGGAGGAAGAAACCGGCAGGTAGTGATTTTGGTAGACGGAGTTCAACTAAATGATCCTTCAGCTATTTCCAATGACTTTGATTTGAGGCTACTGCCCCTGGACCAGGTTGAATCGATCGAAATTGTAAAAGGTGCTTCCAGTACTTTGTATGGATCGGGTGCAGCGGCAGCGGTAATTAATATTACCACAAAAGATCCTTCAAATAAACCAATAACCCTTCAGCTGCAAACGGTATTGGGTTCGAACAATACCCAGGAGAACCAGGATTATGATATAGCTCAATTTGACAACTCTGTGGGAATTAGCGGAGGTTTATCCCGGTTTGATTACCAGGTAAATTTCAGCAATAGGTTTTCCCGAAATATGTCTTCAGTAGAATCTTTAGATGAAAATGAAAATTTTGAAGAAGATCCTTTTAGGAAATATAATCTTTATGCAAGGCTTGGGTACAGGATCAATGAGAACCTGAAGTTTTATTTTTATGGAAACTTTGATAAATTTAAATCTTCCTATGACGATTCTTTTATGTTTACAGATGCAGATAATTATCTTATTAGCGAACAATTTAGAACCGGAAGTCATTGGGTGGCCACCTACAAAAATGGTAGTTTTAACTTTAGTGACAGTTACTCTAAGCTTGAAAGAGAAGTAATATCAGATTTTTCTGGAAAGTATGATAGTAAAGTGTATGCTTTTGATGCTAATAATAAATACATTTTCAATGATGTCCTGCACACTGTCATTGGTGTTAATGGAATTTTTAGCTCATTTAACAGCTACAGTGTTCCCTTTGGAGAAACAGATTTCTCTCAAACTGTAAATGAAGATGTGGCTAATTTTGACATCGTAGATCCTTACTTAAATGTAGTTTACCTTACAAATTTTGGTGTTAATTTCAATGCCGGTACACGCTTAAATATTCATAGCGAATATGGCACCCACTGGGTGTATAATATTAATCCTTCCTACAATCTGGATTTTAAAGGAGGAAAATTAAAAGCGTTGGCATCCTATAGCACCGCTTATATAACACCTTCTCTCTATCAACTTTTTGATCTTGCGTATGGCAATGTAAATCTTCAACCCGAAGAAAGTGCAACGATGGAAGGAGGACTGGAATTCAACAAACGAAAGAACAGGTTAAGCGTAGTGTATTTCAGGAGGAATTCTAAAAACTTCGTAGATTTTGTAGTTGTTGATCCCGCAGCTTTTGTCTACCAGTATCAAAACATTTCTGATGAATTTATAGCCAGTGGAGTAGAATTGGAGTTGAATCTTAATCTAAGTAAAAAGATTTCATTGGGAGCTAATTATACATTTACTGAAGCTGAGGAAAGATTCGGCTTAAGAATTCCAAAGCATAAAGTGAATGCCCAGGTTGGGTATCAATTTTCTGAAAAAACATTCACCTCCTTAAGTTATCAATTCAACGATGAAAGAAGCGATTCGTTCTTTAACAATGAAACTTTTGAAACCAATTTAGTGGTGCTTCAGAGTTATGGTATTCTTGATTATTATTTAGGTCACCAGGTTAATGAGAATATCAAATTTTTTCTTGGAGTAACCAATATTACTAACGAGGATTATCAGGAAATTTACAGGTTTAACACGCACGGGAGAAATGTGCGTATAGGTTTAAATATTCAAATATGAGAATAACTAAAAAGGTTCCGGAATTCCGGAACCTTTTTATTGTATAATGCTTTTTAATTCTTTAAAAGCGGAAGTTCTTTTTCCAAATACATATTTTTATAGGTAGGTTTAAACATATCACTTTCTCCAACTACAGGAAATGATCTTACCTCGGGTACAGATATCCTATTTCCTTTTATCAGGTTGATTGCCAAATCTAATAAAGGCTCTCCCGGTTCTCCTAATTTCCCCATATTTCTAACATCTTCTTTTAATTGATGATCGGGAATTAAACCATTTACATAATCTGATACATTATTTGCATTATGAGATTTCAATACCAAAGGCTGAATAGCATAGTAATGACTGCTGTTTAAATTCGAATCCTTAGAAAAATCGGGTGAATCATAAATAGCTACTGAAGCCTGAAATTTACCGGTTGTTACATCCCCTACGTGAACAACATCTATGTAAGGATCCAGCCCATTAATTACCAGCTCACTGGCTGATGCTGATGTCCCCGTAGTAAGGACAAATACCCTGCTAAGATTTAAATGATTTATAGCCGTTCCAGTACGTAATTTACTGTTAAAGTTATTAAGTAAGCTCTTAGGATCTTTTTCTTCAAAATATGCCTGATACTTATCGTTCCATTTCTCCTTCATAAAAAGTTTATTTGGAAACTGCCCGGTAATCATTGAAGCAAGATCTGTAGCTGTTCTTACAGAACCACCTCCGTTATATCTAAGGTCCAATATTAATTCGGTAACCCCGGCTGATTTAAATTCGCCGAAAACATTATTCAATTGTTCATCAAAATCGGCCGTAAAACTATCGTACAACAAATATCCAACTTTAGTACCATCAACATTTAAAGTCTTGGAAATAACAATAGGATTTTCAACCATTTCTCTTTTTGATAGATCAATGCTTCTGTCCAGTTCAGTAATTTCACTACCCTCAATTGTTGCAAGGCCAATGGAAAAATTGTTAGAGTTCAGCAAAGAACTAAAATTAGAGGCTGTTAATTGTTGCCCGTTCACCCTGTTAAAGATCATCCCTCGTTCTACTCCTGCAGCCTGTGCAGGTGAATTAGGCTGGACCAAACGTATATAACCAAAGATTTCAGAACAGCTGTTACAATACCTAACTAACCCAAAAGACATACCCGTAGTAGAAGTAGTACCGGCAGCCATACGGTTCATATCTCTGTAATCTTCAATAAGATAACTAAAGCGATCATGAGAAGGTGTTAATTTATCAAATAATTTCTCTGGCGTTGCAAAAGTGGCCAGAAAATTATCTTTACTGGATTGGTTGGAGAAATATCCTGCAGCAAGTTCAGGTACATCTTTTTGATAAAGATAGATATCACTCATCCCCCGGTAGATAAAGTTTTCCACCTGTAAATTTTGATCTGGCTTTTCGGTGGTGGTAGTTACATTTTCATTCTTTTCTTCAAAATCTTCAGCATCTGATGAACACGAAGTAAATCCAAAAGCGAAAAAAACCGCTATTAATAAGTTTAAATAATTTTTCATAGCTTAATGTTGGTTATTTTTTCTTACCTGTAATTAGTTAACAATTAAACCAGTAACTAAACCAACGTAAGAATTTTCTTATGTAACTTATAAAGCAAATGCCTTGCCAAATTTTAAATTCCTGATAAACTTGTAGTTATAAAAAAAGGCTTCGTTTCCGAAGCCTTAACAAAATATTTTCTAATATTTTTTATTCCTCAATAACCGAAGGAATTTTATCAATATACATTCTTTGATAATCCAGCTCAAACATGTTGCTTTCTCCAACATTAGGATATTCATTAAAATTTTGTGGTATCGAAATTCTGTTACCTTTAATTACATCGGTAGCCAGTTTCAACATTGGTTCATTAAAATCTCCCAGGATCCCCAGGTTTCTAAAATCTTCACTCAATGCGTAATCAGGTACCAAGCCATTAACATAATCTGAAACTCCCGCGGAGTTAACCGATTTTAATACCAGTGGTTGAATAGCATAAGTATGCGTTGTATTAGCATTATTTCTACCAAAGTTAGGAGAGTCATATAATGTAACAGATGCCTGAAATTTACCTGTTGTAGTTTCTCCAATCTGTATCACATCTATATAAGGCATAAGGCCATTTATCACCAATTCACTGGCTGAAGCTGATCTCAACGTGGTTAACACAAAAACCCGGCCTAAATTTAAACTATTAATAGTTTCTCCTGTTTTAAGGCTTGTATTGAACCTGTTTATTAATCTTTCCGGCTCATTAGCTTCAAAATAGGTTTGATATTTATTATTCCAAACCTCTTTCATAAAAATTTGACCTGCAAATTGACCTGTAATCATAGAAGCAAGATCTGTAGCAGTTCTAACAGAACCACCCCCATTGTATCTTAGGTCAAGAATAAGATCTGTTACTCCTGCTGCTTTAAATTCACCAAAAGCAGCATTTAACTGAGGATCAAAATCGGCAGTAAAGCTATCATACATTAAGTAAGCGACTTTTTTTCCCTCAATATCAAGCACTTTTTTAACAAGGATTGGGTTTTTAGTATACTCCTGTTTCGTTAAATTAACGGTAACATCTAAATTGGAAATTTGACTTCCTTCAAGTTTTGCTAAACCAAGTGTAAAATTATTAGGAGCAAGTAAGGTTCCAAAATTACTGTCAGTAAGCTGGGTTCCATCAATTCTGTTAAATATGTCTCCTCTTTTTAGTCCCTGACTTTCAGCAGAAGTATTAGGAAGAATGTACCGAACATAACCAAATACTTCACTACAACCGTTACAATATCTTACCAGTCCATAAGACATACCCGTCGTAGTGCTAACCCCGCTAAAGGAATTTTCCAGTTCAATATAATCATCTACGATAAAACTAAATCTATCCTGGGAAGCGGTTAATCCATCATAGAATAAATTCTCCGGTGTTTCGTAATTATCTAAAAAATCATTTCTTTCTGTCGCAGAAGCAAAAAAACCATCAGCTAATTGGGGAACATCAGCTTTATAAAGATATATTTCATTTAATCCCCGGTAAATAAAATTCTCAACAGTTAAATTTCTTTGTTCGCCCGTTGTAGGTTCAGTAGGTACTTTTACATCGTCAGCATCTTCGGAACAGGAGGTGAATAAACCTGTTAAAAGGAAGGTCACTAAAAAAAGCTTGTAAATTTTCATATATTTTTTTGTATTAAAGTTCTAAAAGTAAAGCATCTTATTTAAATAAAAAAAAATTGTAACAAATGAGATGTTGATTCGTCGTAATTATAAGAAGGTGCTAACAACCAACCAAAAATGAATCAAACTGCCTTTATAAGGTTAATTAACCCGGTTAAGGATAAGATTTACCGCCTTGCATTAAGATTGCTTGTTTCTAAAGAAGCAGCCGAAGATGCGACACAGGAGGTTATTATTAAACTCTGGAACCGGAATGATAAACTCAATGATTATGCCAACCTGGAGGCATTTGCAATGACGGTGACAAAAAATTACTGTTTTGATCAATTGAAGTTAAAGCAAAATAATAACCTGAAAATTGTTCATAGTAATTACGAAAATAAAGAAAAGAACGTACAGGAACAGCTGGAATTAAATGATGAACTGGACCAGGTTGCAAGAATACTTAACAGTCTTCCTGAACAACAAAAAATAATATTTCAGCTAAGAGATGTTGAACAATATGAATTTGAAGAAATAGCAGAAATAGTAGGTATGAATGAAACTGCTATAAGGGTCGCCTTATCACGAGCAAGAAAAAAAATAAGAGAAGAACTTGTAAAAAGTCACAACTATGGAATTAAATAAAATTGAAGCTCTTTTAATCAAATACGAGCAGGGAGAGACTTCGCTGGAAGAGGAGGTAAAACTAAGAGATTATTTTTCATCGGGAGATGTTCCACCCCACTTATGGGAATATAAACTAATGTTTTCCTATAGTAAACATTCTCAAAAAGCTGTTTATGCTAAGGATATAATGGTTAATTCTAAGGTCAAATCGTTTAATAAGAAATATACTTTTATTGGAATAGCGGCCAGTATTCTATTAGCCCTTGGAATTTTCAGCAGCATTTATGATTATAACCAGCAGGAACAAATTAACAGTCATGATCTGGGTACTATAGAAGATCCTGAAGAAGCCTATTTGAAGGCAAAAGAAACCCTTCAATTAGTAGCCGATGCTTTAAACACTGGCAAGGAAGAATTAAAATACGTAAATGAATTTAGCAATACCACAAATAAATATTTAAAATAACCCTTAAAATTAAAAAAAATGAAAACTTTAGTAATTGTAGTTATAATGGCGCTTGTCTCAATAACGGGATATTCGCAAACTTTTGAGAAATATGATACCATGAAGAATGTTGATGCAGTTGTAATGACCAGTAAGATGTTCAAATTATTATCTAAAGTAGACTTAAGTTCAAGTGACCCACAAGCCCAGCAGTATCTTAATTTAATAGATAACCTTAAAGAAATAAGAATTTATACTACGAATCAATCAGCTATTCGTTCTCAAATGGCTACAGATGTAAGTTCTTATCTAAATAAAGGTTCTCTTGATGAATTGATGCGCGTTAGTGAAGGTGGAAGAAATATTAAATTTTATTCCAAACCCGGTAGAAATGACAATTTTGTAAGCGAATTATTTATGTTCATGGAAGGGGAGAAGGATGGCAAACCTATTTCTGTAATCATGAGTATTACCGGCGACCTGGATCTAACAAAGATTTCCCAATTAACAACAGATCTTAAAGTTCCTGGAAGCGAAGAGCTAAAGAACGTTAAGAAAAAATCTTAATTATGAAATCTCTCAAAATAATCTTCTTCCTTAGTCTACTCACGGCTGTAGTGGGATGCGAAAATGGACAAACCCTTCAGGAATATTTTGTAGCTAACCAGGAAAACAGAGATTTTATTGCTATCGATATTCCGGCGAGCCTTTTTGCTAAATCAGGATCCTTAAATCCAGATCAGGAAAAAACTTTGAAATCAATTAAAAAAGTAAACTTCCTTGCTGTGGCAAAAAAACCTGAAAACCTGGAGGTGATAAATTCTGAAAGAGAGAAAATAGCCAACATATTAAAAGATGAAAAATATCAGCTTTTAATGAAATATGGTGGGGGAGATACTCGTATGGAATTGTACTTTACGGGGGATGATGAAGCAGTAGATGAGGTAATTATCTACGGTTTTGATGAAAATAGGGGAGTTGGAATAGCACGGGTTTTAGGAAATGATATGAATCCTGGAGAAGTTATGCAACTCATTACCTCTTTGAAAGCAGGAGATTTAAATATGGAAGGCTTTGAAGGAGTTGCCGAAATGTTCGGTGAGAAAAAAGGTTAGGTAATACTTTATAACAATAAAACCCCGATTTTGTTATCGGGGTTTTATTATTTAAATTCCGGTGTAATTTTGAGGTGTAATAGATTTTAATTCTATTTTAATTTCTTCAGTAACATTTAGAGTTTCTATAAAGTTGCTGATGCTCTGCTGGTTGATTTTTTCATTTGTCCTGGTAAGGCCTTTTAAAGCTTCATAAGGATTTTTATATCCTTCCCTTCTCAAAATAGTTTGAATAGCCTCTGCTACCACTGCCCAATTATTTTCAAGATCTTCATTAATTTTAAATTCGTTGAGAAGCAATTTATTTAAACCTTTTAACGTAGAATGAAAAGCAATTAAAGTATGACTCACAGGGACTCCAATATTTCTTAGAACTGTACTGTCGGTAAGATCTCTTTGAAGTCGGCTAACAGGTAATTTTGCAGAAAGATGTTCAAATACGGCATTTGCAATACCTAAATTCCCTTCGCTGTTTTCAAAATCTATTGGGTTTACTTTATGAGGCATGGCAGAAGAACCTACTTCACCTTCTTTTATTTTCTGCTTAAAATAATCCATAGAAATATAAGTCCAAAAATCACGGTTTAGATCTATAAATATGGAATTAATACGTTTTAAAGCATCAAAAAGAGCGGCAAGATTATCGTAATGTTCAATTTGAGTAGTAGGAAAAGAATAGTTCAATCCAAGATTTTCTTCGACAAAACCAGCACCAAATTTTTTCCAGTCTGTATTGGGATATGCTACTTTATGAGCATTAAAATTACCGGTGGCGCCTCCAAATTTCGCAGAATTGGGAATGGCTTTTAATTGTTCTTTCTGAACACGAAGCCTGGTAATAAAAACCTGCATTTCTTTCCCTAATCTCGTAGGAGATGCAGGTTGGCCATGGGTTCTGGCAAGCAAAGAAATATTTTCCCAGTCCCGGCTCAATTGATCCAGTTTACTTATAATTTCTTCTAAAAGTGGCAGGTAGACTGCCTGCAGGGCTTCTTTTAAACTTAAGGGTACGGCCGTATTATTTATATCCTGGGAAGTCAATCCAAAATGGATAAACTCCTTATAATCTTCCAGTCCCAAAGCATCAAATTTTTTCTTTATAAAGTATTCAACAGCCTTCACATCGTGGTTCGTAGTTTTTTCTATCTCTTTTACAGCAGTTGCATCATCTTCAGTAAAATTTTCATAGATCTTTCTTAGATCCTTAAAGGCTCCTTTATCAATAGATTTTAGCTGTGGTAGTGGTAGTTTGCAGAGTGCAATAAAATATTCAATTTCTACCCTAATTCTAAACTTTATAAGAGCTTCTTCACTAAAATAAGCTATTAGTTCTTTTGTTTTTTGATGGTATCTTCCATCTATTGGAGAAATTGCTTTAAGCGGGGTCATTTCTTTAATTTTATTTTTAAAGGGTTAAAGATAAACCTTTCCGACTTTTCAAGCCTTCTGATGCAATAAAAATATGCATTATACCTCAGTTATTAATTTTTTAACCAATTCGGGAACTGCAATGGATGCCTTATCTTTTATTACCTTAATTTTTGAATTTGAAGGAATGGAAGGATTTGGATCGATGAAATATACGGGCACTTCTTCTTTTACGTAATCAACTAATGCGGCTGCAGGATAAACCTGCATCGAAGTTCCAACTATTAAAAGTATATCTGCATTTTCAGTAATTTCAATAGCCTTCTCAAAAAGAGGAACTGCTTCTCCAAACCAAACTATATGTGGTCTTAACTGATTTTTGTTATTACAGAAATCACCAAGCCTGATATCCTTTTTCCAGTCTATAACATATTCTTCATTGGTGGTACTACGCGCTTTTAACAGTTCCCCGTGAAGGTGAAGGACCTTCGAACTCCCGGCTCTTTCATGTAGATCATCAACATTTTGAGTTACTATATTTACCTCAAAATGTTCTTCCAGTTGAAAAAGAGCGTTATGGGCTGGATTCGGTTTAACTTCCAAAAGTTGTCTTCTTCTTTGATTATAGAAATTCAATACATTTTCAGGATTATCTCTCCATCCCATTGGAGATGCTACTTCCATTATATCATGTCCTTCCCATAAACCATCTGCATCCCGAAAAGTTTTTATACCACTTTCTGCACTAATTCCCGCTCCGGTTAATACCACGACTTTTTTCATTTATTCAGTTTCTTATTAAATTAAGCAAAACCTTAGACAAAGCTCAATAACATTTTAAGAAATTTTACCTTTATTGAAAGTTACTGAAATGTTAAGAAAATGAAATTAATTATTTGAATTTAGATATTTATTAGTAGTTTTAAACTCTATTTCCTTATAACATGTTAATAATGAGATAAAAAGAATTTGGCAAACATTTTTATTTGCTAATATTGATAGTAACCTATTTAACCTACTATCATGAAAACTTTCTTTTACACCCTCCTGGGTGCTGTATTATTGACCGGTTGTACTGCAGAATCAATCGATGAATATGAAAACTACGCCATTGACAAAACCAAAATTGAACGTCCAGGTACCCAGGGAGTCGATATGGACGAAATTGACAAGAACAAAATACAAAGACCAGGTTCTCAAGGTAACGGTTAGAACTTTTGCCAGTATAATTATCGCCTTATCGGGATTAATCCTCTTTGCTGATAAAGTAGTAACTTTTGAGTTATCTGAAAATTATGGATTTTCAGATACTCAAACTTTTATATGGGTTTTTACCCAATCTATATCCCCGCTATTAATAATTCTTGGACTCATCTTCAAGCCTTATAAAATTGCGATAACCATACCGGTGTATATGTATTTTATCCAGCTATACTGGGTTTTTAGTCCGGGAGTACGTTTTGATGATGTTCTTTTACAAACCTATGCTATTGGAGCTGTAGCAGGATTTGTTGCTTTAGTGGTTGCGATCAATTGGTATTTTCATAATGCCAGTGACCAGCGTCAAAAAACTATCGGTCAATTGGAGAGAGCTCTCGATCTTGATCTTGTGGAGGGACTTCAGGTTTTAATTCGTTTTATTGTTGTTGACATTAAAAGAAAATATATTTCTGAAGAGGATAAAAGAAGCTATGTTAAAGATTATATGAGAAAGCTTGAAAATATTGATAAGTGTTGAAAAAGCATCAGGGATTTTTTATTTTGAAAACATTACAGGAAAGAGGATTTGTAAAAAAATCGGTTTTAAATGAAATTGAACAGGATATTAAAAAATATCTTGATGAGGGACCCGAGAATGATCCTGATACTTTAAAAGTTTTATAACCTACTTTTATAAACTTTTAGAATTATTTACAATTTTAGGGAATCATAATTTTTTATATGGAATAAAAATATAAAAGTAGTGTTTTGTATAAATTAAAAAAGCCGGAAAATTTTCCGGCTTTTTTTGTAATCATCTGGTAGCGAGAACGAGATTTGAACTCGTGACCTCCGGGTTATGAATCCGACGCTCTAACCAACTGAGCTACCTCGCCAAATTACACTTAACCTTTTTAGGAAAGCCGCATAAAGCTTAAGCTCTTCCAAAAAGTAACGCGGCTGCAAATATAAAAACTATTTGTTTTGAGGCAAGCATTATTTTGCGAATTATTTATTTTGTTTTTCTTTTCTATGTTACCAATTAATATTTATATTGCCCAAAATCTAACAAATCAAGCATGGAAGATAAAGTTAAGTACGAAATGGAATTTCCTATACAGGCTTCTCCATCGTTATTATATCAATATATTTCAACGCCTTCAGGTCTAAGTGAATGGTATGCAGATAATGTAAACTCCCGTGGAGAATTTTTTACTTTTATTTGGGATGGTTCCGAAGAAAAGGCAAAACTAGTAAGTAAAAAGAACGGGGAAAGAATTAAGTTCAAATGGCTGGCTGATGAGGATACCTCTTATTTTTTTGAAATACGTATACAGGTTGATGAAATAACAAAAGATGTTTCTATTATGATAACCGATTTTGCCGAGGAAGATGAAGTGAATGAAGGAAAAATGTTATGGGAAAATATGATATCAGATTTAAAACAGGTCCTGGGATCGGTCTAAACTTCTTTAATATTATAGTACCTTTGCCCCGTTTAACGGGGTTTTTTTATGATTAATATAAACGGAAAAATTACTGCTGAAAAAGAGGCGGGATTATCAATTGATAATCGAGGATTGGCTTACGGTGATGCAGTTTTTGAGACAATTAGAGTAATTAACGGAAAGATAATCTTTTGGGAAGATCATTATTTCCGGTTTATGGCTTCCATGAGGATCATGAGAATGGAGATTCCTTCAAACTTTTCACCTGAATTTCTTGAAAAAGAAATATTGGATCTTATAGAATCAAATGATCTACAAGCGTCTCCTGCACGGGTAAGGTTCACGGTGTATAGGACAAGTGGTGGTTTCTACACCCCTACAACCTTAGATATTGAATATGTCATATCCACTTTCGAATTAGAAAGTCCTTTTTATCTGTTAAATTCTAATTCGTATGAAGTAGAGCTTTTTAAAGATCATTATGTTACCAGTGGCTTACTTTCTACCATAAAAACCAATAATAGGGCAGTGAATGTTTTGGGAAGTATTTTTGCAAAGGAAAATTCTTATGACAATTGCTTTTTATTAAACGAGAATAAAACAGTTGTAGAGGCTCTAAACGGAAATATATTTCTAATTAAAGAAAATACTATTAAGACACCTTCCCTGCAGGAAGGTGCACTAAACGGAATTGTAAGAAAACAATTGATTTCGATTATTAAATCAATACCCGATTATAAGTTAGAAGAAACATCCATCTCACCCTTTACACTTCAAAAAGCTGATGAAATTTTTGTAACTAATGTAATTGTAGGTATTCAACCAGTTACCAAATACAGGAAAAAAGAGTATGAAAGTAAAGTTGCAAAGGAATTGCTGGCGAAGCTTAACGCAAAAGCTCGTTTAGATTAATTGTAACTTGGATTTTCCGGAGCATTGGACCATATAAGATAATTCCCTCCAAGTTCCATCATTTTATCTTTCCAAAAAGATCGATGGGGTCTTTCAATAATATCTTTAGCATCCTGGTGAGAAGTTACAATCCATGAATTGGAATCCAGTTCTTCCTTTAATTGTACAGGATCCCAACCGGAATATCCCAAAAAGAATCTAATCTGTTTTTCGGTAATCATTCCATTTATAATAAGCTCTTTAACAGCTTCAAAATTCCCACCCCAGTAAATACCGTTGGCAATTTCGATACTATCAGGAATTAATTCAGGAACCTTATGAATGAAATAGAGGTTGTCCTGTTCAACAGGCCCACCATTATAAACCTTAAAGCTTTTATTTAATTCGGGTATAAGTTCTTTTAAAGTAAAATCAAGCACTTTATTTAAAATAAAACCTATAGAACCTGTATCTGAATGTTCAGCAAGTAATATCACAGATCTGTTAAAAGAAGCATCTCCAATAATAGAAGGTTCGGCTACGAGAAGAAGACCTTTGGCTGGTTTAAGCGCTATCATAGAATGCGTACTTTTATTTAAATCTAAAGATTAATTTAACCAATTCAAATAATTTTATAAAAATTTTATAAAAAAACCCTCCTTTCAGGAGGGCTTTAAAAAGATTTTTTCTAACTGGTTA
>CAZXEY010000043.1:0-22259 GCA_964639695.1 uncultured Antarcticibacterium sp.
GCAGAGCTCTGCAAAAGCTCGTACAGCGGTTCGAATCCGCTCGATGCCTCAAAAAAAAGCTTCCTTTTTAAGGGAGCTTTTTCATTTTATTCCGTTTGCTGATTTTAATGGACCTTAAACCAGCAGAAATACTAATGCATATTTAAAGTATCCTCTTCAAATTCATCTGGTTGCATGATTTCAATGTTATCCTGGAATTTCCCTATTCGCTTAGGAAATACTCCTCTTCCAATCAATATACCCCCAAATATTATCATGACTACACTTATACCCCTTTTCATCATATAAATCCTTTCGGGGGTTAATTTGCTATTCAATTTCTTTGCCAGTAAAATTTTAAAAATGTCAAACAGCAGGTAAGTACCTATTACAGATGCAAAAAATACGATGATCCTGTCTGTCTGCATTTCCAGGGTTGGGCCAAAAACTATGATTAATCCCAACCAGAATCCAAGAACCCCAATATTGATAAAATTGAGC
This sequence comes from uncultured Antarcticibacterium sp., assembly GCA_964639695.1. Taxonomy (GTDB): domain Bacteria; phylum Bacteroidota; class Bacteroidia; order Flavobacteriales; family Flavobacteriaceae; genus Gillisia. The sequence continues at coordinate 481 of CAZXEY010000043.1, forward strand.
AAAAAACCTTTCATAGCCAGGCCTAAATAGTCATTACGACTTAGCTTCCTCACCTCAGGTGTTTCTTCTTCAACGGGAAGGGCTTTTTTAGCTCTTATAAAGGACATAACACCGTAAGTGGCTAAGATGGCTCCTCCAAAAATAAATAGTGCAGGATCGTCTTTTAAACGGGCTAATAATTTAGAAGTACTTAAATAGGCTATTAGAAGAAATACAATATCAGCAAATATAACACCGGTATCAAATGCTATAGCAGCTCTAAAACCTTTTATTGCGGCTGTCTCAAGCAGTACAAAAAAAACAGGACCCAGTAAAAATGATAAAAAAAATCCCAGGGGTATTGCTGCCAAAATATCCTGAACCATACACAATCGTGATTTTGGCAAATATAGGGTATTAGTTTATCTTTTTAATTGTCCCCCCGTAAGCTATCTCCTCTACTATTTGTTTAGGATTGCCATAAATGTAAATGTGGCCCCCTGCCCTAATCCTGGCTTTCACTGACTTTCGGGAGAAAATATTAGCATTTCCCCCCTGCTCTATATCGATGGTGATGTTGCTTCCCATAAGGTTTTCACCTGAGAATTTACCTTCCGATTTTACAGTTATTGCCTGTGTATCTGCCTTTCCAATTATCATAATCTTTCCACCTGTAGAAGCATTGGCAGATAGATTCCCCACATCCATATTTGCAAATAGATTTGCACCTTCAGCTATATGGAACTTCACGTGATCCCGTATCAGCTTTCCGCAGAATTCCAAAGAAGATCCTCGTCCTGCTTCCACCTCTTCAATATCTTTATAAAATATCTGTACAAGAGTGTTGTCGTCCTTTGGAAAATTTATCCTGTTAGCTTTCACAAACAGGATATTATCTACAACCTGTAGAATTATATTTTCCCTGTTAGTTCCTGTAACTAAAGCTTTATTTTCTGAAGATTTGGATAAATTAACAGTAATTCCATTAGATACATTGATCCCTGAAAAATTGCCAAGATCCAGCTTTTTTTCCTGACCAAACACCGTAGAAAAGAATAATAATAAAATATAAAATATGCCTGATTTCACTTAAATCCTTTTTACAATTAAAAAGGTAAGACGACTAATTTTAAGATTTATTACAAACTTTTATTCTTTTTCTACTTCAGCTTTAGATCCCAGAAGATTAAAATCAAGGTGTTTTTTAACTAAATCTGCATTTTTTACAGTCACATAGACTTCATCCCCAAGAGTATAAGTTTTTCCGGTTTTTCTTCCAACTATGGCATATTGTTCCTCGTCGAATTCAAAATGATCTTCTTTAATATCCCGTAATCTTACCATTCCTTCACATTTATTGGAAATGATCTCCACGTATATTCCCCATTCGGTAACTCCAGAAATTACTCCTAAAAATTCCTCATCCTTATGATCAAGCATAAATTTAACCTGCATATATTTTATAGAATCCCGCTCAGCATTTGTAGCAAGACTTTCCATATTACTGCTGTGTTTACATTTAACTTCATACTCTTCTTCGCTGGCAGTAGGATTGTTATCTAAATACCGTTGCAAAAGCCTGTGTGTCATAACATCGGGATACCTTCGTATGGGAGAAGTAAAATGTGAATAGTAATCAAAAGCCAACCCGTAATGTCCTATATTTTCTGTGCTGTAGTAGGCCTTACTCATAGTTCTAATCGTAAGCGTATCCACAAGATTTTGTTCTTTTTTACCCTGTACATCACTTAAAAGATTGTTCAGAGAAGAGGTTACAGATTGACGGTCTTTCAGGTTAATTTTATAGCCAAATTTAGAAACTACTGTTTGTAAAGCTGCCAGTTTAGTTTCATCGGGTTCATCATGACACCTGTAAACAAATGTTTTCTTCGGTTTTTGTTTACCAATGAATTCAGCAACCTTTTTATTGGCCAGAAGCATAAATTCTTCTATTAATTTATTGGCATCCTTAGAAGTTTTATAATAAACTCCTACCGGTTCATTCTCTTCGTTTAATTCAAACTTAACCTCGACTTTATCAAATGAAATAGCACCTTCTTTCATCCTTCTGGCCCGCATTTTCTTAGCCAGTTCATCTAAAGTTATAACAGCAAAAACAAGGTCATCACTAACTGTATATTCTTTATCCTGAATAGAAACTTCCAATGGTATTTCCCCTTTGCCGGTCTCAATGATATGTTGAGCCTCCTCGTAAGCAAACCTTGCATTAGATAAAGTAACGGTTCTTCCAAACCATTGTTTAATTACATGACCTTTCTGGTCCATTTCAAAAATGGCTGAAAAGGTATATTTTTCTTCGTGAGGCCTTAAAGAACAGGCATTATTGGATAGCACTTCCGGAAGCATGGGAACCACCCGGTCTACCAAATATATAGATGTTGCACGTTGATAGGCCTCTTCATCCAGGATTGTATCTTTTTCAAGGTAATGGGATACATCAGCTATATGAATTCCAATTTCATAATTGCCATTTTCGAGTTTTTTGAAGCTTAGGGCGTCATCGAAATCCTTTGCATCTACAGGATCTATTGTAAAGGTTAATTCTTCTCTAAGATCTTTTCTGTTTTTTATTTCTTCTTCCTGTATAGAAGTATCAATACCATTGGCAAATCGTTCTACTTCTTCAGGAAATTCATGAGGTAACCCATATTGTGCAAGAATAGAATGAATTTCTGTATCGTGCTCTCCTGGTTTACCCAGGACCTGTTTGATTTTTCCAAACGGAGAATCAGCTTTTTCCGGCCATTCCTCAAGAGTCACTACAACTTTATCTCCATCCTGTGCATCTAGAATTTTATTCTTTTGAACAAAAATATCGGTATACATTTTAGGATCTTGTATTGCAACAAATCCAAAATTCTTCTGAAGTTGCAGAACACCAACAAAATCTGTCCTTTTACGTTTTATGATTCTTACTACTTCCCCTTCCGACTTTTTCTTGCGGCGTTTGTTGTAAATGTAAATTTCTACTTCATCACCATCTAAAGCCTTATTAAGATCTGCCGGGGGTATAAAAACATCATCTTCCAGTTCGTCAACAACTACATATCCAAAACCCTTGGTTGTCATGTCAAGAATTCCGGTATAGTATTCAAGATTTGCAACAATCTTAAATTTTCCTCGGGATTCTTCAGTTATTTCTTTTTTAGCAGCTAATTGCGCTAGGGTGCGAATGATCTTGTTCCTGGTATTGGCATCATCAACACCAAGTTTTGCGGCAATCTGTTTGTAGTTATATGAGTTTTGAGGATCTTTCCTTAAGATATCCTTGATGGATTTTGAAAGATTTTCTGAACCTGAATTTGAATTTTTCTTACCTGTCTTTTTCTTCATACATTAAAATAAAGAATAAAATTACAGCTTAAATGTGACTTTCGGAGAATATAGAGATAAAGTTTTGTTAAGCCAACTTTAAATCAACTCTATAGGGGATTTCCCTTAATTTTTGATTAACAAAGCTTTAAGAAAAAAGATTATTCCCAAAAACAATTTTTTATATTAAAGTTTTCATAATTTTGTCTTAACTATCTCCCAAAGATTTTCCCCCATATTTACGGTTCAACTTAAGCTATTGATTATGAACAGATCTAATGGGATACCGCTAATTTTCTTTATGATTTTCGCTTTCGGCGTTATTGAAATCGCGGTAACGGTAAAAAATACTCTTAACCGGAGCGCATTATTAGAAAGATCTATATCTACTGATATTGTGCAAAGTAAGCAGGCTGAACGTATTTATCCCCACAAACAGCTTAAGTAGTAAAATCTCTGTATATTATTTATTATCAGAATATTAAATTGATCACCAAAATGGATCCTTGCATCAAAATCATTATTTATTTATTCAAGGTATCAAATTAACTCTTCCCTTTTTTAAATATTTAAATCATAGTTGTCAACACTTACTATATTATTTCCTTTTTAATCTTTTTTAAAAATTTAAAACTGCTGGTTATTATTGTTTGTTAATTTGTAGCATAACTTTTTCGAGGAAAATTTGGAAAATTCGATTCACACAATTTGTATCGAGTTGTTAACAAAAGTATAAAATATAAAGACCTGATTTTGAAGTAAATTTAAGAGTATCTTAACATAAGTTAATAATACTATGTTAATACTAATTACTCATAACTTAATTATTTGATCCTGTTTAAAAGGACTTTTTATATGCTCATAATTTGTCTACAAAAACTGAAGTTATAATTAGTTCAACACGATATTTTTTATCTATTCATTTTTTTCCTGAATCCACCAAATTTCATTGTTATTTAATCATCTAATGTTATTCACATTTTATCATTAATTTCAACTCCTTTAAAATAAGGCATCTCCAGATAGTAATTAACAATGGAATATATTTTAGTTAACAAGCCGTTTTTTACCTTTGTCTAATCCAATAAAAACCCAATTATGAAAATTTCAATAGGTAACGATCACGCAGGAACAAACTATAAAAATGCTGTAGTAGAAGCACTAAAATCAAGGGGTATCGAAGTTATTAACCATGGTACAAACTCTGAAGATAGTGTGGATTATCCCGATTTTGTACATCCAGTAGCAAATGATGTTGAAAATAAAATAGTAGATCTTGGTATAATTATTTGTGGAAGTGGTAACGGTGCTTCAATGACTGCAAATAAACATCAGGGAATAAGATCTGCCTTATGCTGGACAACCGAGATTGCCAAACTGGCGAGAGAACATAACAATGCTAATATCCTAAGTATACCGGCACGATATGTATCAGAAGCCCAGGCATTGGATATGGTGAAAACATTTCTGGAAACTGAATTTGAAGGAGGACGTCATCAAAAGCGGGTAGATAAAATACCTGTATAACCTATGGCTCATGACCACCACAACCATTACCGGGAAGTAAAAGGAACTAATTTATTAATTTCTATTGCTTTAAATATAGGTATAACTGTTGCCCAGGTAATTGGTGGTTTGTTAAGTGGAAGTTTAGCTTTACTTTCTGATGCTCTTCATAATTTTAGTGATGTTGTTTCTTTAGTAATTAGTTATATAGCTAATAAACTATCTAAAAGAGAAGCTTCACTCAACCGTACATTTGGTTATAAACGAGCGGAAATAATAGCAGCTTTTATAAATGCAGCAACTTTAATTATAGTAGCTGTGCTTCTTATAATAGAGGCTGTTGAACGATTTCAAAATCCACAGACGATAGATTCTTTACTTGTTATATGGCTTGCCCTGGTAGCAATAACAGGAAATGGTTTTAGTGTTTTCCTGCTCCAGAGAGACAGCAAAGCTAATATGAATATGAGATCTGCTTACCTGCATTTATTAACAGATCTTATGGCCTCTGTAGCCGTTCTTGCAGGTGGATTGTTAATGAAGTACTATGAAATTTTCTGGATTGACAGTGCCTTGACCCTTGCCATAGCAATTTATTTAATAGTGGTAGGATACGATCTTCTAAAATCTTCAACAAAGGTTTTAATGTTGTTTACTCCAGATGACCTTGCTCTGGAAGAAATTGCAAAAAAGATCTGTACAATTCCCGAAGTGAATAACATTCATCATTTACACGTGTGGCAATTGAATGAAAATGAAGTACACCTGGAAGGGCACCTGGATTTTAAAAGAGATATTCTTCTTTCAGAATTTGATGAAATATTAGAAAAAATAAAGGAAATGGTGTATCACGATTTTGGGATCAACCACATTAATATTCAGCCGGAATTCGGAAGAAGCGATACCAAGGAACTAATAGTACAGGATTAAGAATAAACTATGAAATTATTTATTAAAACCTACAGCGAATTAACCACAGAGGATCTTTATAAGATCCTGCAGTTAAGATCGGAAGTATTTGTAGTAGAACAGGATTGTGTTTACCAGGATATTGACGGGAAGGATCAAAAAGCCTTGCACGTTATGGGTTTTGTAGATGAAGAACTGGTCGCTTATACCCGATGTTTTGACAAAGGAATTTACTTTGAAGAAGCTTCAATTGGAAGAGTAATCGTAAAACAAAACCACAGAAAATTAAACTATGGTCACGAAATCCTGGAAGCCTCTATAGAAGAAATCAGGTCCAGGTACAATACAGAAAAAATTAAACTATCTGCTCAGCAGTATCTGATCAAATTTTATGAATCCCACGGATTCTTTTCAAAAGGAGAGGGATACCTAGAAGACGGCATCCCTCATGTAGCAATGGTAAAAAACTAACTATTTTAAAATTCCTGAATATTTTGCAGGATCATTCAGCACTTTTTTAGCTTCAAGAATTTCAGGATTATGTTGTACATAATGTTCATATAATCCTTCCTGATAGGAGTATCTTTTTATTATTTCATCTTTTAAAAGACTCATAATTTCGGGTTTTCTGTTATCAATTTCCTTCAGTTTAGAGTTTTGAATAGCTCCCATCATTTGTTGATAATTCTGAATAATCTCCTTATCAAAGCCCTCTTTTTTAGCGGTAGCCAAAGCATCATTTAATTCTAATTCAGTTTTGGTCTGGTAGCTGAAGTTTGTGGATTGTAGAAACTTTTTAAAATCCATAAAATCCTGATCTGTAAACTGAAAATCCTGAGGGTTTTTCAGGTCATGTGAATAATAATATTTCGTAGCATAATCGAAAATCGCATTATTATCCAGTAAGGCATTGGTAATAGTATTAAATTCAGAAGATTTTAACCTAACATCGGGCAAAATTCCGCCGCCATCATAAACAATTCTTCCATTTCTGGTTTTGAATTCATTGTAATCTTCAGTCCCTACCCGTATAGGATTGCCTTCAGCGTCTCTCTCCCTGTAATTCAAGGCTTGTATACATCTACCACTTGGTGTATAGTACCTGGAAATGGTCAGTTTTAACTGGGTCCCATAGGCAAGTTCCTTTGGTCTTTGCACCAGGCCTTTGCCAAAACTTCTCGCTCCCACTACAACTCCTCTATCAAGATCCTGAATAGCACCGGCAACAATTTCACTTGCAGAGGCACTTCTTCCATCGATTAATACTGCCAGTGGAATTTTGGTATTTATGGGCTCATTAGGAGTAAAATACTCCTGATTATATTTTTCAATGACAGATTGGGTAGAAGTTATTAACTGGCCTTTATCAATAAAAATATTGCTAACCAAAATGGCTTCGCTAAGCAATCCACCCGGGTTCCCTCTAAGGTCCAGAATAATTTTTATGGCACCCTGGCCTTGCAGGTCTTTTAAAGCTTTAATTGTTTCTGAAGATGCATTGCTGTTAAACCTTGAAAGAACTATGTAACCTGTTTTATCTTCTAAAAGTTTGTAATATGGAACAGCTTTTAATTCTACAGTACCTCTTGTTAACTTAGTAGTATTTTGTTTTCCCTGTCTTAGATATTTAATCTCAATTTCAGATCCCGGAGCTCCATTGAGAAGTTCTCCCGCATCTTCTTTATAATCTGAAACCCGGAGCCCTCCAATTTCTATAATTTCATCTCCGGCCTTTAAACCTGCCTTGTCTGCAGGAAAATCTTTGTAAGATTCAAGGATTATAAATTTACCATCTGTGATTCTAACCGCGGCCCCAATTCCCTGATATTCTCCGGCTGTGTTCATCCTCGCTTTTTCTACATCCTGTTCATTCCAGTAGTTGGTATAAGGATCAAGATCTGTCAACATAGCCTTAATAGCAGTATCCATTAATTCTGCAGGATTTGTTTCATCAACATAATTCATATTGAGTTCCTTGAACAGGGTAGTGAAAATCTCTATTTGCTTAGCGATTTCAAAAAAATCTGACTTAAAGGATGTAGTACCGGCAAATATTCCTACCCCCAGCACAATAATAGCTAAACGTTGTAAAATTTTATTTTTCATAGTGCATCTTCCTTTTCTATTAATTTTTTCAATATTTCAGATATTCCTGCTGCAACTTTTTCATAGCTGCTTATTTCCTTGGATGTATAAATAAACATAAACGCATAATTATCAGCTAAGTTGCTTTCAACAAGATACTTATTTTTTCTATAAGCTTCCCGCAACAGGCGTTTTAAATAATTCCTGTCCACCGCTTTTTTAAAACTTCTTTTTGGCACAGAAACTCCCGCTTTGTTTGAGTTCCTTTCACTGGCGTTAAGTGGTAAATAGATAAGCATTACGGGAAATTTTTTGATGGATTTTCCTTCAGCAAAAAGACGATCGATCAGAATTTTGCTTTTAAGCTTTTCTGATGAAGGAAATTTTTCGGTCATATTGCAATTTATATTGGCTAAAATAAAAAAATCCGCTTCGGGAATTCCCAAAACGGATTTTTAAATTTAAATCAGGATTTTATTAATTTGATCCTGTACCTGTTTTTAAATATACATTGTTATTTCTGTCAATATCGGCCATTAGGCCACTATCATCAATAACAATTCTTGAAATTTCCGCTTTAGGCTTATTCAACGTTAACTCGTAAGTTGGAAAAGCCCAGGGCCATCTTTTTGAAATTTCCCTTTTCTCCCCATTCTGTGCAGGCTTGTTCCAACGCATCATTTGTAAAGGAATATAGATATTTTGCGTTGAACCATCAGCATACTCCACTTTAAGATCTATAGGCATTGGCATTAAACCTATTCTTTCCAGGGTTACCTTCGCATTACCGGCATTTTCAGAAACATCTTTAATGGCATAATCTATTGTATTAGTAGTCTGGGTCCAGTCTGTTAAATACCAATCCAGCTCAGCTCCCGAAACCTTTTCAGCAATTCTTATGAAATCATTAGGAGTAGGATGTTTAAATTTCCACTCATCATAGTAGCGGTTAAGGGTTTTCTTTAAGTTCTCTTCTCCAATGATATATCCAAGCTGAGCAAGAAAAACAGCTCCTTTTGAATACGCGCTGGTGCCGTAGGCAGAATTAAGATTATATCTGTCAGCGTGAGTAGTTTGTGGTTGTTCCACTCCTGAAGTAGCCAGCCTGTTGTAGCCTCTGTAAGTTCCAACAAATGGATTTTTAGCATTTTCGTCCATTACTTCATTCATGGCAAGCCCTGAAATGTAAGAGGTGAATCCTTCGTCCATCCACTCGTGCTTACTTTCATTGGTAGCCATTAAATGCTGGAACCAGGCGTGCGCCATTTCATGAGCAGTTACTCCTACCAAACTTCCAAAATTCCTTTCTCCTGTTATTAACGTCGCCATTGCATACTCCATTCCACCATCGCCACCTTGAATAACGGAATATTGATCCCAAGGATAAGGACCAATGTGTTCGTTAAAAAAAAGCAGTAATTCTTCTGTTTTTGGCTGAAGGTTTTTCCAGTTCTCTCTTATTTCAGGTTTGTTCTTGTAAAAGAAATGAAGTTCAGTTCCGTCTTTTGCCATTCTCTTATCGTGAATGAACTCAGGATCTGCTGCCCAGGCGAAATCGTGTACCTGTGGCGCTACAAAATGCCAGCTTAGCTTATTTCCTTTAGGACGATTAACTTTTGTACCTTCTTTTTCGTACCCATACCCAATTTCCTGTGGATTTTGAAGGTATCCTGTTCCTCCAATAATATACTTATTGTCGATGCTGATGGTCACATCATAATCTCCCCAAACTCCATGAAATTCACGGCCTATATAGGGGTCGGCGTGCCACCCTTCAAAATCATATTCAGCCATTTTAGGATACCACTGCGTCATAGAAAGGGCAACACCCTCGGCACTGTTTCTCCCCGAGCGACGAATCTGTTCCGGCACCTGTCCCTTGAAATCCATTTTAAAGGTGGTTTTCTCACCTGGAAGAATAGGCTTTGCCAAATTTACCTCCAGCACTGTTCCAACTTCTTCAAATTTTACCGGAGTTCCATCCTGTGTTAGCGAGGAGACTCTTAAAAATCCCTGTTGAGCGGGAGTTAAAGCTGCAATTCGGCTTCCTACCCTGTCATCGGGATCTGCTATGGTTCTGGACCTCACATCCATTTCACTTCCCGGTTGGAAAGCATTAAAGAACAAATGATAAAAAACCCTGTTTAAAGTATCGGGTGAATTGTTGGTGTATTCCAGTTCCTGTTTTCCTGTATATTGATAGTTTTTAACGTCCATATCAATATCCATATCATATTTTACATGCTGCTGCCAATATGAGGTATTATTCTGGGCAGTTGCTGTAATTACAGAAAGTAGTGAAAGGACAAAAATGATTTTTTTCATGTTTTGTTGTTTATCGTTTTGAAACTTTATCTGCTAATATAAAAGCATTATATAAATTAACCATCTTTCCTGATTTTGAAAGATCCCCAAAAACTTTAGAATTCTGCTCTTCTCCTACTAAAACAGAAGCTTTTGTAGTCAATCCGCTATCCATGATGATCTGCTTTACCTGTGGAGCGGTTAAATTTGGATAGTAGGAGCGAATCATAGCAGCAACCCCCGCAACTGCAGGCGCGGCCATGGAAGTTCCCTGCAGGTACTCATATCCATTATTTGGAGTGGTAGACCAGATCTTGGTTCCCGGTGCAAAAACATCCACATTGGTTTTGCCGTAGTTTGAAAATCCCGCTACCAACCCTGATCCATATTCATAGTTTAATGCCCCTACAGTTAAAAAGTTTGGTGCAACCTCCTGTGGCTGATCAGGGAACTGGTCATTAGGATAAACTGCTTTTTTATCAAGATCCAATCCTTCGTTTCCGGCAGCATTAACAATCAAGACATCATTATCCGCAGCGTATTTTATTGCATCAAGTACATATTCCGGGTTAGGAGAAAAATATTTTCCGAAACTGGTATTGATAACTTTTGCTCCGTTGTCTACTGCATATCGTATCGCCAGTGCGATGTCCTTATCGTATTCATCACCATCGGGAACCGCCCGAAGTGCCATAATTTTTACATTATTGGCAACTCCTTTAATTCCAATGTTATTATTCCTTTGAGCAGCAATAATTCCTGCAACGTGAGTACCGTGTTTGGCATCTTCTTTATCTGGTCTTGGACCAGAAACTTTGTTGTTCCCATAAACCTTAACATCCATTGTATAAGGATCATCACTTAAGGCACTTCGGCCTTCCAAATCCAGGTTAAGGTGGTATTTAAGCCTATCGTTAAAGTATTCTAAAGCATTATCCAGTTCTTTTAAAGCTTCAGGAATATTTTCGTTCACGTTATTCTGGATATTTAACAGCATCATTTTGTTCTGACGCATTTCTTCTGTTGTAGGAACAAAAGCAGCAAGCTCCTGTTTTGTATAATCCTCTTTTCCAAGTTGTGAAGAAATGGCAGCGTGGGCGGCCACCAACTGCTTTTTTATTTGCTGATACTGATCTCTGTTTTGAGAAACTTCATTGAATTCTTTCTCATATTCAGTTTTTGCGCTTTGATATAATTCGTACTCTTTCCTGTTGGCTGCACTTATTGAGCTTGCGGGTTTTCCCTCATATTTTGGCTTTAATCTTTTATAAATCCTGGTAAATTCCAGGTTTTCTTCCACGACATCACCCAGGAAGTTCCACCCGTGAACATCATCTACAAAACCATTATTGTCATCATCTTTATTATTGTTTGGAATCTCATCCTTATTTACCCATACAACACTTTTAAGATCTTCGTGCTGTATGTCGATTCCACTATCGATAACTCCTACAATTACAGATTTTCCTGTGTTGTTCTTAATAATTTCGTCATAGGCTTTCTGCACACTCATTCCGGGAATGGTGTCACTAATAAGATCGGCTCCACCCCATCCTTTTAGCTGGGTTTCTGTAAGCTTTGTAACTTTTAACGGGATCTCATCAATATTCGCTATTGGAGTTGAGATTATTGGGGAAGAGGTGCTGCCACATCCTGCAACAACTGCCGCCATTGCAGCAATTAAAAAAGGCTTAAAAACTGGTATTTTCATTATCAATATTTAATTAAAAAGTTCATTAAAGGTGAAAGTTCTGTCTAATCGCACACCTTTTTCGGTGTGTTTAACGGTTATAATTTCATTATCTGCATCGTGTTCAAGAAAAAGATAGATTTCCTCATTTGCTGCTTTATTTAAAAACCTTTCTTTTTCAGACAAGGTTTTTAAAGGCCGGGTATCATATCCCATTACGTAAGGAAGTGGTATATGACCTGCAGTAGGAAGGAGATCTGCCATAAAAGCAATGGTTTTTCCTTTGTACTTAATAAGCGGGATCATCTGCTTATCGGTATGTCCATCTGCAAAGAATACACCAAAATTAAATTCTGAAGTTTCCTGAAAAGCATCAGAAGAAGATTTCTGAATAAAACTGAGCCTGCCGCTTTCTTCCATTGGAAGAATATTCTCCTTCAAAAATGAAGCTTTTTCCCGTGCATTAGGATGTGTTGCCCATTGCCAATGATCTTCATTGGTCCAGAATTTCGCATTCTTAAAGGCGGGTTCATATCCTGTTTTGTCTTTATTCCACTTAATGCAGCCGCCACAATGGTCAAAATGCAGGTGGGTCATAAAAATATCAGTCACATCCCCTCTTTGGAATCCGTATTTCTTTAAAGATTTGTCCAAAGATTCATCGCCCCAAAGATTATAGTATCCAAAGAATTTATCGCTTTGCTTATCTCCCATTCCTGTGTCTATAAGAGTAAGTTTATCCCCCTCCTCAATAAGGAGGCAGCGTGCGGCCATATTTATAAGATTGTTGGAATCGGCGGGATTGGTTCGTGTCCATATGGATTTTGGGACAACTCCAAACATCGCGCCTCCATCGAGTTTAAAGTTCCCTGCTTCTATTGGGTATAATTTCATTGATTTATTTTGAACTTTTTGAAATGTTCTGCAAAATAATAAATCGTTTAAACATAAATGCTTAAATAGAGTTAAACAGCCACAGAATGTATTAGTGAAGATATATGACTTTTTCACCCGGAAGGATTTCTTCCTTGTAATGGAAGGGGCGTAAAGCTTTTTCTGAATCTTCAATTAAAATTGGAAGGAAATCCTTTTTTTGCTCCTGTTGTTTCTTTACCCATTCCCGGGTTGTCATTCGGGTTTTATTTTCCATAGCACCTTCTGAAATATTGCCTGTCGCAATTTTATGAACCCAGGGCATAATATCGGTTTTACCGGCAAACATTGAAGATGCGTCAATAGGTTCCAGCAGGTCAACATCGGCTCCTGCCTCACCGGGGGAAAGCAGCACAATATTTCGTGGAATATAAAAAGCATCCTTAGCGAGTTGAGCTGCAAGAAGATTTATTTCACTGTTTCCTGTAAGGGCAATAAAAGTGCCTGCTTTTAAAGCATTAGCCTCCTCCATAGTCTCTTCTTTGAGGATATTTCCATTTATAGCCTCTAAACCTTCGTTTTTTGCATCGGCTACAAATTCCCGGTTAGAATCTACCAGTGTAACTTTATAATTAGCCTTTAATTTATTGGCCAAATACAAGCCCAAAGGATTGGCTCCAAGGATCAAATATCCATCGCGTGATTCCTGATGTACCAGCTCCCCCCGCTTTTTTAGCCAGTTGGTAGTCCAGGTGAGTAATACAGGAACTGTAAGAGTTGTAAAAATGGCCATAAACACCAGGATAGAAAAAATTTCAGCAGATATTATTCCCATTTGCAATCCTATACCGGCTATAATTATCTCAACGGCTCCCCTCCCGTTCATGCCCGTCCCTACAGCTATTCCTTCCCGCCAACCAAATCCACTGGGAAGATAAAACAGGGCCGTTCCCAAAATTTTACCCAACATGGCGACCGTAGTAACCGCTATAAGCAGTACTAAATCTGTTTGGAAAACTTCCAGTGTAACATTGAAACCTGCAGAAACAAAAAATATGGGCGCCAAAAATCCTATAGAAACATCATGAAAAAGTTCGTTGACCTCCTTGGAAATCTGCCGGTTAAAAATTCCCTCCCTTATAAATAAACCTGCCATAAAAGCTCCCAGAATACTGTGTAATCCGGCAATTTCAGCTAATTCGGCAAATCCAAAAACTATGATCAGTATCAGGGTAAAATGAAGGGTTCTGCTTTTAATCTCTTGTTTTATAATAAATTTTCCGAGGAGTGGCAATAAGTAAATTCCGGCTAATGCAGTAATAACAAAAAAGGAAATAGCTTTACCGGTTACCAGTAGAAGGCCTGTGGTATCTATGCTCCCTGCATCTACGAAACTTATAATCCCTGCAAAAATAATAAGTGCGAGAGTATCTGAAATAAGAGCTCCGGCCATAAGGACATACGCAATCCTGGTATTTAACAGCTTCAGGTCTACAAGGATGCGGCTTTTAGTAGCCAAAGAAGTAACTCCTACAGCAATTGCCACAAATACCGCAGCAATTTGAGTACCTCCAAAATAAATAATAGTGTAATAACCCAATGCAAAAGGGACAATAAATCCTCCGGCGGCGGCCAGTAGTCCCGGCCATGAAGCTTTCCCAAGGTCTTTGAAATTGATCTCAATCCCTATGTACACCATCAAAAGAATAATACCTACTTCAGCCAGTACATTGATCATTTCTGATGTTTCGAGCAAACCAAACAAAGCAGGCCCCAGAAGTATACCAATAATCAATTCCCCGAGAATGGCAGGATACCCCAATTTTTTAGAAACTGTGCCTCCAACCCATGCTCCGATAAGAATTACAAGCAGGTTTAAAATATTGAATTCTTCCATTTATGATCAGATTTAATAAAAACCATTTTCGGTAGGCGATTTAAAATACAAAAAACTTTTATATAGGTGGAAATTAATTTTCAACAGCAGTTGCTAATAATTTTCCACAAAAAAGAATTTTATAACAGCAGATTCCTGATAATAATATCAGCAAGGTTGATAGCAGCAGGAGTTTTTATGTCCTGAAAAAGCCTTATTTTACCACCGGTTTTTTTATTACCCAATCAAAAATTTTAAATGGTAGAACTCGCAGGATTAGTAATTCTTGGAATATTAGCACAATGGACGGCATGGAAGACGAAAACGCCGGCAATCCTTCCGTTAATCTTAATAGGTCTTTTTGTAGGCCCTGTATCAACTCTTTTATCTGAAGATGGGACAAAATGGCTTGAACCAATCTGGAATGGAGAAGAAGGAGTTTTTCCTGGAGAAAGTCTTTTTTATTTTGTTTCCCTCGCGATATCAATAATTCTATTTGAGGGGGGATTAACGCTACGACGAAGTGAAGTTGGAAATATTGGACCTGTGATTGTCAAATTAATTAGTGTGGGTGTTGTAGTAACATTTTTTGGGGCAGGCCTGGCAGTTCATTTTATTTATGGCTTTTCCTGGCAAATTTCTTTTCTGTTTTCGTCATTGATCATTGTAACAGGCCCTACCGTTATTTCGCCGATTTTGCGAAATGTTCCTCTTAAAAAACATGTTTCCTCCATCCTAAAATGGGAAGGAATTCTAATTGATCCCATTGGGGCCCTTATTGCGGTTTTGATGTATGAGTTTATTAGAGTGGAAGGCGGACAGGATTTTACCCAAACCGCTCTAATAGAGTTTGGTAAAATTATTTTATTCGGCTTCACATTTGGATTCACGTTTGCTAATATCTTGGCTCTTCTTATAAAAAGGAACATAATCCCGCATTACCTCCTAAACGTATTTACGCTTGCAACGGTATTGGGTGTTTTCGTACTTGCAGAAACTTTCGCCCACGAGAGTGGGCTATTAGCTGTCGTTGTTATGGGAATGGTCATGGGTAATAAAAATCTACCCAATATAAAGGAGCTGCTTTATTTCAAGGAATCTTTAAGTGTACTCTTAATTTCTATCCTGTTTATTCTTTTGGCGGCAAATATTGAAATTGAAGAGTTAATGCTTATTTATAACTGGAAAGCCTTAATTCTATTTGGAATTATTGTGTTAATTGTAAGGCCAATCGGGGTTATTTTAAGTTCTCTTGGATCGGGATTGAAGCCTAATGAAATTGCATTTATTAGCTGGGTAGGGCCACGTGGTATTGTTGCCGCCGGTATTGCTTCGTTATTCGGATTAAAGCTTGCGCGGGAAGGGGTTCCTGGGGCAGAATATATTACTCCGTTGGTATTCATGGTAGTTTTGTTTTCGGTTCTTTTGAATGCTACAACCGCCCGGTTTTTTGCTCAGGTCGTAGGAGTATTTATTAAAAATGCTGAAGGAATTATTATTATTGGGGCTTCTTCGATTTCAAGATTAATTGGAAAATATCTTCAGCAAAATGACAGGCACGTGGTATTAGTAGATAATAATGCCGATAATGTTAGAAAAGCAAAAGATCTGGGGATAGAGGCAATTGAAGGTAGTGTGTATGCCGATGATCTTTTAAATAATATTGAGCTTAATGATATTGGTTATTTAATGGCTATTACCGGTAACAGTGATATTAACAAAACAGCGATTAACAAATTCACCAAGCAGTTTGGTGAAAAAGGTTCTTTTAGAGTTATTTCTTCTGATGAAATGAATGATCCTGAACAAAATCCTACCGAAGGACTTTTCTCGCATACAGATGATTATATAAAACTAACTGAAGTAGCCAGAAAATATCCAACCATTCATGAAGTGATCCTCAACAGTCGTTCTCATTATGAAGGTTTGATAGAAATATCTAAGACAGATCCTGATATCATTCCATTGTTCGTGAAAACAAATAAGGGAGAACTTGAAATTATTCCTTCCCACAGTTCTGAAGTTGAAATTCATGAAGGATATCAGTTGGTTTACCTTGGTAAACAAATTCAGAAAGAGGACAACACCGATAAAAACCTTGAAGAAACAGTTGAGGAGCTAAAAGGAAATGAAAAAGGAAGCAAAGACTAATGACTTTGCTTCCTTTTATATTTAGATTTCAATTATCTATTTCTTTTAATCGTTCAGTTTAAGAACGGCCATAAATGCTTCTTGTGGAATCTCCACATTTCCTACCTGGCGCATACGTTTCTTCCCTTTTTTCTGCTTCTCAAGAAGCTTTCTTTTCCTGGAGATATCACCACCATAACATTTAGCAGTAACGTCTTTACGAAGCGCTTTTACGGTTTCACGGGCAATAATCTTTGCACCAATAGCAGCCTGGATTGGAATATCAAATTGCTGCCTCGGGATAAGTTCCTTCAGCTTTTCGCACATTTTTTTACCTATGTCATAAGCATTGTCCACGTGAAGCAGTGCAGAAAGCGCATCCACAACGCTAGCATTCAGGAGAACATCAACTTTTACAAGCTTGGAAGCACGCATTCCTATTGGGGAATAATCAAAAGAAGCATATCCTTTGGATACTGTTTTCAGTCTGTCATAGAAGTCGAAAACAATTTCGGCTAAAGGCATATCAAAATTCAACTCTACTCTTTCCGGAGTTAAATAAGTTTGATTTGTGATCTGACCCCTTTTTTCAATACAAAGTGACATTACAGATCCCACAAAATCTGATTTTGTGATGATGCTGGCTTTAATATAGGGTTCTTCAACCCTCTCTAACCTTGAAGGTTCCGGAAGATCTGATGGATTATTTACAAGAATTGCTTCTGTTGGATTTTTATGGGTATAAGCGTGATAGGAAACGTTAGGAACCGTGGTAATAACGGTCATATCAAATTCTCGCTCCAGCCTTTCCTGGATGATCTCAAGGTGTAGCATCCCGAGGAATCCACAACGGAAACCAAACCCTAAAGCAGCAGAGCTTTCCGGGGTAAAAACCAGGGAAGCATCATTTAACTGCAGTTTTTCCATTGAGGAGCGAAGATCTTCGTAATCCTCGGTGTCTACAGGATAAATTCCCGCGAAAACCATTGGTTTTACATCTTCAAATCCGGCAACAGCTTCTGTCGTTGGATTTTTAGCATCGGTAATAGTATCTCCCACTTTAACTTCGCGGGCATCTTTAATACCGGTGATCAAATATCCAACATCTCCTGTTTTGATCTCCTGTCTTGGGAACTGTTTTAGCCGAAGTGTTCCTACTTCGTCTGCGAAATAATCTTTATCTGTCGCAACAAATTTAATGTTCTGACCTTTTTTAATGGAACCGTTAATTACCCTGAAATAAGTTTCTACTCCACGAAAAGGATTATAAACAGAATCAAATATTAATGCTCTTAAAGGGGCATCAACTTTGCCGGTCGGTGCAGGAATTCTTTCAATGATTGCCGATAAAATTTCTTCGATTCCAATTCCGGTTTTTGCACTGGCAGGAATAATTTCATCTGCATCACATCCTAAAAGATCAACAATATCGTCCTTTACAACCTCTGGATTTGCACTTGGCAAATCGATTTTATTAAGTACAGGGATGATCTGCAGGTCATTTTCCAGCGCAAGATAAAGGTTTGAAATAGTTTGTGCCTGTATACTTTGGGCGGCATCTACTACCAGTAAAGCTCCTTCACAGGCAGCAATAGACCTGGAAACTTCGTATGAAAAATCTACGTGTCCCGGGGTGTCAATTAGATTTAAAACATATTCTTCTCCTTTATAGGTATAATCCATCTGGATGGCGTGGCTCTTTATCGTGATCCCGCGCTCTCTCTCCAAATCCATACTGTCCAGTAACTGCTCCTGCTTATCACGCTCTGTTACAGAGCCGGTAAAATCCAATAGGCGGTCTGCAAGCGTGCTCTTACCGTGATCAATATGGGCGATTATACAAAAGTTCCGAATGTTCTTCATCTGTCAGTTTCAAAGTAGATGGATTGTTATTTTCCATCTTATTTAAGGTTACAAATATAGGATTTTTATAAGGCTTTAAAGAATTATTCTTATTTCTGAAACTCCATAGGTTTTCAAGGTAAAAATAGTTTGTAGCAGGATTTTATCCGCTTATTCTAAACCTTAAATCCGGATTTTTAGCTGCTGCTGTATTTTATAAAATTAAAAATCCCTATTTCTACTAAAGAAAGTTAAATTTATCCGAAATTTCAACAATGGTTTTACCCTTCAGCTTCATCTAATGGAAAAAAACACTTCCCCCAATTCTGGCACGAACAGGTCTATTGTAATCATAGGCGCACTCTTTTTTATCTTCGGATTTGTCACCTGGTTAAATTCAGTTTTGATTCCATACTTAAAAATAGCCTGTGAGTTAAATAACTTCCAGTCTTATTTTGTCGTAACCGCCTTTTACATTTCCTACCTGGTAATGGCGCTTCCTTCGGCATGGATCCTGCAAAAGACCGGGTATAAGAAAGGGATGTCCCTGGGTTTGTTTGTTATGGCTATTGGAGCTGTTATTTTTATTCCTGCTGCGAATACCCGAACATACGAGCTGTTCTTACTGGGGCTTTTTGTCCAGGGAACAGGATTGGCAATTCTGCAAACCGCTTCTAATCCTTATATCACTATTCTTGGCCCCATTGAAAGTGCCGCAAAAAGGATTAGCATCATGGGAATTTGTAACAAAGTGGCAGGAGTTCTTGCTCCCATAATTTTAGGAGCTATTTTATTTTCAACCGGAGATAATCTTACCCAGGAAATAGAGGCCTTAACAGGGATAGAGAAAGCTGCGGCTTTGGATGAGCTTGCAGAACGGGTGATTGATCCTTACCTGGTGATGATGGTGATCCTCATCCTTCTTTCCATCTGGATCTTTTTCTCTTCATTACCTGAAGTAGACGCCGATGCCGAGGATGAAACATTGGCAAAAGCAAATCTCAACAAAACCAGTATTTTTCAGTTCCCCCATGTTTTTTTAGGTACCCTTGCTCTTTTCTTTTATGTGGGGGTTGAGGTTATTGCAGGGGATACGGTTATTAGTTATGCTGCACAAGTTGGAATTCCCTTGGCTAATGCAACTATTTTTACCAGCCTTACGCTGGGAGCAATGATTGTGGGATATGTTGTAGGGATCTTCACCATTCCAAAATATATCTCTCAGGAAAAAGCCCTTAAAATCTCTGCGATCCTTGGAATTATCTTAGGCCTTGGTGCCATATTTACTCAAGGCTTTGTGTCTGTGCTTTGCATTTCACTGTTAGGACTTGCCAACGCTTTGGTTTGGCCTGCAATCTGGCCAATGGCACTTGCAGGATTGGGAAGATTTACAAAGGTAGGTTCATCATTTTTAATAATGGCAATTGCGGGAGGAGCAGTACTTCCCCCGGTTTACGGGTACCTGGCAGATGTTGTTAATCCACAACAGGCATATTGGATTGTGATCCCTTGTTACCTATACATTTTGTACTTTGCAGTCTCAGGACATAAAGTAAGAACTGCATGAAACCCAGGCCCTATATTCTTTCTGAAACGAACTGGAAAGCTATTAAAGATCAGGAGATAAAAGTGGCTGTTTTGCCATGGGGCGCTACGGAAGCTCACAATTACCATTTGCCTTACGGCACAGACAATATTGAAGGGGATGCTTTTGCCGCTGAGGCGGGAAGGCTAGCCTGGGAAAAAGGGGCTAAAGCAATTATTCTTCCCACAATTCCTTTTGGAGTAAATACGGGCCAAACTGATATTAAGCTGGATATCAATTTATACCCCAGTACACAACTGGCGATCATCAATGATATTATTGAAGTTTTGAACCGACAGGGCATCTACAAATTAATTGTCCTCAATAGCCACGGGGGGAATGATTTTAAAACAATGCTCCGGGAGCTGGGAGTAAAATATCCAAAAATGTTTCTGGTAACTACGAGCTGGTTCAGGATCCTTGATAAATCAGAGTTTTTCGAGGAACCCGGGGATCATGCCGATGAGATGGAGACCAGTATTCTCCTATACCTAAAGCCACATCTGGTTCGGCCTTTAGAGGAAGCCGGGGAGGGGAAGGAGAAAAAATCTACAATTACAGGAATACGGGAAGGCTGGGCCTGGGCAGAAAGAAAATGGGCTTTGGTAAGTGATGACACAGGAATAGGAAACCCGAAAAAAGCAACGAAAGAGAAAGGGGAGAAGTTCTTTCATGCAGTTTCCGAAAAGTTATCTGAATTAATTTTAGAGGTATCCAAAACCGGTATTGAAGATCGATACGAAAACTGAATCTAAAAAAGCACCTGAAGAGGTTAAAACCAGAAATTAATGAAATCAATTATCTTCAGAAGTACAGTAATCATTACAGTAACGTCATTTTTAATATTTTCCTGCACGGGTGCTAAATCTTCTTCAGAAATAATAAAAAAAGATATGGCACCATCTCTTTCAATAATGCCGTATCCGGTAGCGCTGCAATGGCTGGACGGCACTTATAAAATTCCGAAGGAAAATATTATTTGCTCCAATTCAGGAAGTGAAACGGCGGTTCAATGGCTGCAGGAGCTTTTAAGAAAAGCAGGTATAAAGTCAGCTTTAAAATCTGGAAATTTTTGCGGAAACTGGAACCTAATTACCGATCCTGGTTTGAAGGAAAAACTTGGAGATGAAGGATATACTCTTGATATAAATGAAAAGGGAGTAGCCATTAAAGCAGCTACACAAGCTGGTTTATTTTATGGGATCCAAAGCCTGCGGCAGTTATTTCCTGCTGAAGTTGAACAGGAGAAAATTGTAAGTGACGAAATCCATTTACAAAAGGTCGCAATAGAAGATGAACCTCAATACTCCTGGCGTGGAACTATGGTAGATGTTGCCCGCAGCTTTTTTGGTAAAGAATACCTTAAACAGCATATTGACAGAATGGCTCTTTACAAGCTTAACCGTTTGCATCTGCACCTAAGTGATGACCAGGGGTGGAGGATCGAAATAAAAAGCCGGCCACTGTTAACCGAAAAAGGATCTTTAGGAGCTGTTGAAAACGGAAGATCGGGTTTTCTAATGCGGGAAGATTATTTAGAATTACAGCAGTATGCTTCAGCCAGAAATATTATCATTATTCCGGAAATTGACATGCCCGGCCACATTTATGCAGCACTTTCTGCCTATCCTGAATTAAACTGTGATGAATACAAAAATCTTACTCCA
>CAZXEY010000044.1:0-20051 GCA_964639695.1 uncultured Antarcticibacterium sp.
ATAGGTAAAGTGGAAGTTGATGATTTAACTCCATCCCAGCTTGAAGACCGGGTAGGATACGATTTTGAAGAAAAACACAGCAAGCACAAAACCCAGCAAAATAGTTTGGGTGCAAATTCCGATGGAACCTCAACCCAACACGGCTACTCTCCCGCAACAAGAGATCGAAAAAATGAATTTTTAAGATTCTTTAGGGCTGTAGATAAAGGTTTGGATACTATCCTACACGATGAACAAGTGCCGTTGGTAGTAGCCTGCCAGGATTACTTATTCCCAATTTACCAGGAAGCCACCTCTTATAAATATTTATATGAAGAATGTATTCCTGGAAATCCTTCAGATTACAAGAATATGTTTGAACTGCATGCGAAAGCGGTAGAAGTCCTTCAGCCTTTCTTTGAAAAGAAAAAGGATGAAAAAATGAAGCAGTTTAACGAGCAGCCGCCGGAAATAACTTCAACCAGAATTTCAGATATACTTCCTTCTGTTTTCGAAGGTAAAGTAGACACTTTATTTCTTCAGAACAGAGAAGATATATTTGGAACCTTTAACGAGAAAAATATGTCTGTTGAAGTACATGATGAACAAAATGATAGTAATACCTCTTTAATGAATCTTGCCGCCAAAAAAGTAATTGAAAATGGAGGTTCTGTATACTTAGTTGAAGGACAATTCATGCCCGAAAAAAGTTCAAAAATGAATGCTTTATACCGCTACAATTATTAAAATTAAAGAATGGAATATTCAAAAGGCGACTACGGTCGCCTTTTTCAATAAATCTATTTACCTTTAGGGAAATTTAATTAAAGAATGGATGTAAATTTAGCCGTCTTAATTGATGGAGATAATATTCCTTCCGCCTACATCAAGGAGATGATGGAAGAAATTGCGAAGTATGGAAATCCTACTATTAAAAGGATCTATGGCGACTGGACAAAACCTCATCTTGCCAAATGGAAATCGGTCCTGCTGGAAAATGCCATTAATCCTATGCAACAATACGGTTATACCCAGGGTAAGAATTCAACCGATTCTGCCATGATCATCGATGCCATGGATATTCTTTATGCCGATAGAGTCGATGGCTTTTGTATCGTATCCAGTGACAGTGATTTCACAAGATTGGCCACCCGATTAAGAGAAGCGGGTAAAAATGTGATTGGCATCGGGGAGAAAAAAACCCCTGAACCTTTTATTGTTGCCTGTGATAAATTCATATACATCGAAATTTTAAAAGGAACCAGTAGAAGTAACGAACAGGGGTCCAGCAAAGAAAAATCTTCTAAAAAAGAGGATGTTGATAAAATTACGCCTAAAGTGATCAAGCTTATTTCCAGCACAATATCTGATGTTGCCGATGAAGACGGCTGGGCATTCCTAGGCGATGTGGGAAGCTTATTGCAAAAGAAGCAACCTAATTTTGATTCCCGTAATTACGGATTTCAGAAATTAACCCCCATGATTAATTCTATTAATAAATTTGAAATAGAATCAAGGGAAAATCAAAAAGGAAGGTTCAAATTGATTTATGTTCGAAATAAGGATTAATAAGCTGAACCTTAGATTAAAATTTACCGATTGGTCACCCTGTTAAGGATATCGTTAAAAACTCTTAGCTGGTTTTGCTTGTCTTTTTCAGAAGGATTGCGGAGATCTAAACGGGTAAAAACATGAAGGTCGGAATCTACCATTTCTATTTCAGTTTTATCTCCTGTATAAGTCTTCACACCTTTATAAATGAGAACTGCACTTACAGGATCGGCAGTTGGATCTCGTTTAGATTTATAGATTTTTAGTGAAGCTCCTTCCGGCAGAATAATTCCTTTCTCAAGATCTTTCCGAACGCCATTAATAAGATTTTGTAGTTCCTGTAATGTCTCCTGAGGCCGGAAATGATAATACAACTTATCCTCTGCGGCGGTTTGCTCTGTTTCTAAATAACCAAGCATGGGTCCAATGATGTGCACCAGTGATAAACTTTTATTGGAGGGAATAACTATAGGATCTATTAAAAGAATTTGTTCGGGAACGGGTTTATCCTTAAAATAAGATCCCGATAAAAGTTCGAGAAATAAAGCTCCACTTGTAGATGACCCTAATAAATGAATGTTCGTATATCCTGCCTCTACCAGGCGCTCATACTCCCCGATAATTGAAGCCTGCCAGTCTTTCCAGCTTGATTCTTTAAAGTCCTCATAACTCCTTCCATGGCCACCCAACAAGACCTGGGAAATGAGAACATCTTCCTTGCTTTCGGCATACTCCCTAAACTCATCCCACTCAAAAGTTGTTGCAGTATATCCATGACTTGTTATAATAACCGGCTTTGCAGCCTCCTCTGCTGTTGGATTAGGATTTGCAAGGGAGACAAGGAATTTCTCAGGTTCATATAACGAGGGATCAAAAATAATCTCTCCATCCAGCATATCGGCAGTAATATCAGGATCACTGCTACAGCCTGTTAAAACCAAAACTACTACAAATAATAACTTATAGATTTTCATTTTTTTGGAGGTTTAAAATGTTCCAGGTAATACTTGTTTGAAAGAAGAGAGGATATAAAGTACCGGGTCCTTTAATTCCATTTCCTGTTATTAAATTATAACCTAAGGAAGCTCCAATCTTAATTGGAGATCTGGTCCATACTGCAACACCGGCTTCAGAAGAAAGTAATGCAGAAGAATTAGGCAAATCAGAGAATATTTCCTCTTCATAATCTGCGTAAAAATATCCGGCGTTAATTCTAAGAAAAGGCCTAATGACCTTTTCACGTCGAAAATAATAAGAGGAGGAAATTAAGTAATTGTCCTGTTTAAGAGCATTCGTACCCATTGCACTTCCCAGCCTGCTGGTTACATAACTAAATCCAAAATAAACATTTGGTGAAAGAAATTTTTGGTGGTTGTATTGAAGGGTAAATCCATTTTCATAATACAGGTTCACTGTTTTTTGAAACCGTAAACCAACATCCAGGGTATGATCCTGAGCCTTCATTTGGGATTGAAAGAGAAGGTATATAAATAAAAAGAATCCTGCTCTGGCCAACCCTATTCCCGGCCAACCTGATTGAATTAGTACAGTTCTATTCATAAATTAAAAATATAGATCTTACCCTGTAAATTATTAGACCAATCGGGGATAATTAAAAATGCACTGAATTCCCCAATGAAGATAATTAAATATTTGATTTGTAATTCTAGTCCTTCTAAAATTATTTAATCTAATAATTTGATTATCTAGATTTTAAAACGGACTTTTAAAACCAGTATGGTGAATTATATATGCCTGTTAAACTTATCCAACTCCGCCTTATTCTTATTATCTTGTAAGCTTGAAATTTTTGAAGTATTATTATGCGCACCATTAAAAAAATCCACAAGGCTGAGTACAGGCCAATTTCCGATCTTATAACTTATTCTCCAATGCCTACGGGGGATCTTCAAATGATAGATCCGTTTTTATTCCTCAACCATCACGGACCACAAACCTATGAAGCAAATAACAACGGACTTCCTTTTGGACCACATCCTCACCGGGGAATGGAGACTGTAACTTTTATTCTGGATGGAGATATTGCACATAAAGATTCCGGAGGGCATAAAAGTGTCATTTACAGTGGCGGAGTTCAATGGATGACGGCAGGAAGCGGCTTAATTCATGCCGAAGTATCATCGGATGATTTTAAGAAATTTGGTGGAGATATGGAAATTCTTCAGTTGTGGGTGAACTTACCGGCAAGGCTAAAGATGACGGAACCGAAATATAGAGGATTGCAGGAAGATGAGATTCCCACCATTGCATTAGATGAAGGTAAAGTTACAGCAAGGGTAGTTTCTGGAATTTTTGAGAATACAAAAGGAGCATTCGAAACTTTGACAGATGTCAACCTATCTGTAATTAATTTTGTTGAAAATGCCGATCTGGAAATCACTGTTCCTGAAGATCATAATATCTTTTTTTATGTCATAAAGGGTGAACTTGTGGTTAATGGTGAATCTGCCAAAGCCCTACACCTCGTCGAATTTGAGAATAAGGATACTAAGATTACTATTCGATCTTTAGCAGACAGTACCTTGCTTTTTGGACATGCAAAACCTTTTAATGAACCCGTAGTTGCAAGGGGACCTTTTGTTATGAATAGTATGGAAGAGATCCACCAGGCTTACGACGATTTCCAGGCTGGAAAACTGGGAAGTTGGGAAGATTAAGATGAGATCAATGCCTTTCTTCAAGCACCTTTACCACATCCTTCAAACTAAATCCTTTAGCTTTTAGTAATATTAAGTAATGAAACAGGAGATCGGCGCTTTCGTTTAAAAAAAGGTCATCATTAGTGTCTTTTGCTTCAATGACTGTTTCTATAGCTTCTTCTCCTACTTTTTGGGCAATTTTATTTATTCCTGAATCGAATAGAGATACTACATAACTTCCTTTCTCCTTTCTTTGTTCAGGTGCGACCTTACTTTCAGATTTTCTATTATCAATGATTTCTTCCAGTTGAGATAAAAATCCGAAACTGGGGTGGTTATTTTCACCCCAGCAAGTATCAGTTCCCTTGTGGCAGGTGGGACCTTCCGGATTCACTGTTACCAGCAAAGTATCCAGGTCGCAATCATTTTTAATATCAACCAATTGAAGAAAATTACCACTCTCCTCTCCTTTGGTCCACAATCTTCTTTTAGAACGACTGTAAAAAGTAACTTTTTTAGTCTCTTTTGTTTTTAAGAAAGCTTCCTCGTTCATATATCCCAACATCAAAACATTTTTGGTTGAAACATCCTGGACTATTACAGGAACAAGACCGTCATTATTCTTATTAAAATCTATTTCCATTTCCTTTTATTCTTTTCAATTATAAATATTAAAGTCTTACCTCAACTCCTTTACTTCGCAACTCTTCCTTTAGATCCTTAATTTCAATTTCCTTGAAATGGAACACACTCGCGGCCAAAGCTGCATCAGCCTTTCCAATTTTAAAGGCATCACAAAAATGATCTTTATTCCCTGCCCCACCCGAAGCTATTATAGGTATATTAAGTTCAGTAGAAAGCTTGGCAAGAGCCTCATTGGCAAACCCTTCTTTGGTACCATCATTATTCATCGAGGTAAAAAGAATTTCACCTGCACCTCTTCTTTCTACCTCCTTTGCCCAATCAAACAAATTAAGATCGGTTGGCACTTTACCACCCACTAAATGCACCAGCCATATACCATCGATCATTTTTGCATCTATTGCAACAGTAATACACTGGCTTCCAAATTTTGCTGCCAGTTCATTGATAAGATCAGGATTTTTTACTGCCGAAGAATTTATTGAAACCTTATCGGCTCCATTTTGAAGTAGAATATCCACATCTTCTACAGATGATATACCTCCACCAACCGTAAACGGAATATTCACCCATGCGGCCACCCGCAGCACCAAACCGGCAAGGGTTCTTCTTTTTTCTTCGGTAGCTGAAATATCCAGAAATACTAATTCATCGGCCCCAGATTTTGCATAGATTTCTGCCAGCTCCACAGGGTCCCCGGCATCCCGAAGATCAAGAAAATTAATACCTTTTACAGTTCTTCCATCCTTTATATCGAGGCAGGGAATAATTCTTT
Source organism: uncultured Antarcticibacterium sp. (assembly GCA_964639695.1). Taxonomy (GTDB): domain Bacteria; phylum Bacteroidota; class Bacteroidia; order Flavobacteriales; family Flavobacteriaceae; genus Gillisia. The sequence continues at coordinate 5,608 of CAZXEY010000044.1, forward strand.
TAGTAAGCATTTTCTTTTTTTTAATTCTGATTTAAAATATAATTCTCTAACTGCTTCAGGGATATCCTGCCTTCATAAATGGCTTTACCAATTATTGTTCCTTCACATCCAATTTCAGCTAACTTCGGAAGTTCATCAAAGGTAGATATTCCTCCCGATGCTATAAGGTTAAGCCCTTCACCATTTTTTTCGAACGTCTCAGAAGTTGCTTTTAGGATCTTCTTATAAAGATCAAAAGCCGGCCCCGCCAACATTCCATCTTTCGAAATATCGGTACAGATCACATATTTTATTCCTTGTTGTTGATATTTCTGAATAAAGGGTATCAATTCTTCCTTGGATTCTTCCTGCCAGCCACTTACTGCGATTTTTTCATTGTGTGCATCGGCACCCAGGATAATTTTATCACTCCCAAATTTTTCCATCCACGAATTAAAGGTTTCAGGATCTTTTACGGCAATGCTTCCTCCGGTTATTTGATTAGCACCGCTTGCAAAAGCTATTTGTAAATCCTCATACGATTTCAATCCGCCGCCAAAATCTATTTTTAAAGACGTTTTAGAGGCAATCTGCTCAAGTACCTTATGGTTCACTATATGTTTGGATTTCGCACCGTCCAGATCTACTAAATGCAAATACTGGATCCCATGGGCCTCGAAACTTTTTGCTACCTCCAGTGGATTCTCATTATAAATCTTTTTGGTGTTATAATCTCCTTTGGATAATCTTACACATTTACCTTCAATAATATCAATAGCCGGAATAATTCTCATAGGAAGTTAGAAGTTAGAAGTTAGAAGTTAGAAATTAGAAGTAAGAAGTAATTTATTTTTGGTTTTTTCGTGCTGTTTTAATGGAAGCAACAATAATTGAAAGAATTTCATTTGCTTCGGAGTGAAGGGACTTAATTTTTTCTATATCATTTTCATTCTTATATATTTCCATTAATAATTCAAGAAAATACATACTCTCATCTGCCTCTTCCTCAACAATTTTAAGTTTATTTATAAAATCAGCTGTAGATTTTCCCCTTTGAGATGACCTGTAGTTTGCTCCTACAGAATTTGAACTTCTCAAAAGCTGGTTAACATATGCATTGTATTCCCGGGAATTTGGAATTTTTGAACACAGTAACCAACAATCTACAGCAAATTTTTTGGTTCTTAGTTTTAAATCCTTCATTACTTTATTTATTAACTAATCTTACGTACTTCACATTTCGTATTTCTAACTTCATACTTCTAACTTCGTAAATCTAACTTCAGAAAGTTTTTGAGGATCTTTTCTCCTGCACTACTACTTTTCTCCGGGTGAAACTGTACTCCATAAAAATTGTCCTTTTTTATAGCCGATGTATATTCCACTCCATATTCTGTTGAGGCTATAGTTTCAGCACACTCCGGAATATAGTAACTGTGTACCAGATAGATATACTCATTTTCATTTACGCCATTAAAAAGTTCAGATTGAAGATTAAAAATCTTGTTCCAGCCAATTTGTGGAACCTTGTGAGTATTATTGAATTTTACCACTTTCGCATCAAAAATACCTAAACCCTTGGTATTTCCTTCTTCAGAGGAATTGCACATTAACTGCATTCCCAAACAAATTCCTAAAACCGGTTGTTTGAGAGTAGGAATTACATGATTCAATCCAGTAGAATTCAGCATTTTCATTGCACTACTGGCCTCGCCTACTCCAGGAAAAATTACTTTATCGGCATTTTTTATTTCTTCAGCATCACTGCTCAAATATGCTTCAAATCCTAATCTTGCTATTGCAAACTTGATACTTTGAATATTTCCTGCCCCGTAATTTACTATTGCGATTTTCATTAAAGCATTCCTTTTGTAGATGGTAAGATCATTTTTTCAGCATCTCTTTTAACCGCCATTTTTATTGCTTTTGCAAAAGCTTTAAAAATAGCCTCAATTTTATGATGTTCATTCGAGCCTTCTGCCTTAATATTTAAATTAGCTTTTGCACCATCGGTAAAGGATTTAAAAAAGTGGTAAAACATTTCTGTAGGCATTTGGCCAATCATCTCTCTGTTAAAGTCTGCCTCCCATACCAGCCAGTTACGGCCACCAAAATCTATTGCAGCCTGTGCTAAGCAATCATCCATTGGTAAACAAAATCCATATCTCTCGATCCCGAGCTTATTGCCTAATGCTTTACTAAAAACCTCTCCCAATGCAATTGCTGTATCTTCAATCGTATGATGTTCATCAACCTCAAGATCTCCCTTTACCTTTATTTCAAGATCCATTTGGCCGTGACGGGATATTTGATCCAGCATATGGTCAAAAAAAGCTATTCCCGTGGAAATTTTCGACTTCCCGGTTCCATCCAAATTTAGTTTGATGTAAATATCTGTTTCATTGGTTTTACGACTAATTTCGGCAGACCTGTCATTAAGCTTTAAAAATTCGTAGATCTTTTTCCAGCTATCGGTTTTTAATACAATAGTGTTTTCTATTGCCTCTTGTTTATTTTTAACTTCATCAGCGCCAAGTTCTGAATGTGTGTCTATAAATATTCCTTTTCCTCCAAAATTGTAGGCGAACTCCATATCGGTTAATCGGTCGCCTATCATAAAGGAGTTTTTAAGATCATATTCCTCAGTATTATTCAAATATTTTCCTTCAATTAAACCTGTGTTAGGTTTTCTTGTAGGTGCATTGTCTTTTGCAAAAGTGCGATCGATTAACGTCTCGTTAAAGCCACAGCCTTCGTTAGCAAAGGTCTTTTCAATGAAATTTTGAATTGGCCAGAAATCTTTTTCAGGAAAAGATTCTGTTCCCAATCCATCCTGGTTTGTAACCATCACCAATTCATAATCAAGTTCCTTTGCAATTTTGCTTAAATAAAATAAGGCTTCAGGATAAAATTCCAGTTTGTCAATGCTGTCAATTTGATAATCCTCTGGTTCATGAATTATGGTACCGTCCCTATCAATAAATAATATTTTCTTCATTTTATTCTAATTGAATGCTATTATAAGTTTCTGATTATTTCAATCAGCTGATTATTTTCTGCTTTTGTTCCAATGGTCAATCTTAAAGTATTTTCACATAAAGGTTGTGAAGTCCTGTTCCTAATGACAATGCCATTTCTCAATAGTTCATCATACCTTTTATTGGCATCATCCACTTTTACAAGAATAAAATTAGCATCACTCTCGTAAACTTTTTCTATAAAATTAACTTTAACCAAAGCTTTAAATAATCTATCTCTTTCCTCCAGTATTTCAGTTATTTGATCTTTTACAATATTAATTTTAGACAATCTTTCCTTAGCCCTTTTTTGTGTAAGCTCATTTACATTATATGGAGGCTTTATCTTATTGAGGATTTTTATAATTTCTTCGGAAGAATAACAAATTCCCAACCGAATTCCGGCCAATCCATAAGCTTTAGAAAGAGTTTGGGTAATCACCAGGTTAGGATATTCCTGAAGCTTAGAGATCCAGCTTTTCTTTTCCGAAAAATCTATATAAGCTTCATCAATTATTACAAGTCCTGAAAACTTTTGAAGGATTTTCAGAATTTTTTCTTCTGAAAAGGAATTTCCAGTAGGATTGTTTGGAGAACACAAAAATATCATCTTGGTTTGTTCATCCACACTCTGCAAAATTTCTGCAACATTAGGTTCAAAATCATTCGTCAAAAGAACCTCTCTGTTTTCAATGTTATTAATATCAGCCAGAACTTTATACATTCCATAAGTTGGCGGCAGTGTTATTATGTTATCTTTTCCGGGTTCGCAAAATGCCCGGAACAACAAATCCAAAACTTCATCGCTGCCATTTCCCAGAAGAATCTGCTTCTCATCCACTTGTTTTATTTCAGAAAGTTGCTTTTTCAAAGACTTTTGCTGAGGGTCGGGATATCGGTTAACATCTGTCTCAAAAGGATTTTCATTGGCATCCAAAAAGATCATTTCTGTACCGGTAGACTGGAATTCATCCCGGGCCGAAGAATAAGGTTTCAACTTAGCCACATTAGGGCGAACCAGGGAAGTAATATCAAAATCATTAATCATTTAAGTAATAGTATTTAAAGCTGCTTTAACATCAGCTATACTTAATTTTTATTTTTTCAGCGCTTCTAATCTTAAAGTTACCGCATGCTTATGAGCCTGCAAACCTTCAGCTTCTGCCATTAACTCTATTGCCGGCCCAATTTGTTGGATACCTTCTTCAGAAATTTTTTGAAAGGTCATGCTTTTCATAAAACTATCAAGATTCACCCCACTGTACTGCTTTGAATACCCATTTGTGGGTAAGGTATGGTTTGTTCCCGATGCGTAATCTCCGGCACTTTCAGGGGTGTTATTTCCAATAAATACAGAGCCTGCATTCTCTATTCCAGATACAAAGAACTCCTCATCGTTAGAACAGATAATAAAATGCTCCGGTCCATATTCGTTTATAAGCTCAAGCGCTGCTTCTTTATTTTCAATATAAATAAGCCTGGAATTTTCGATTGCCCTGGCAGCTATTGCTTTTCTTGGCAATTTTATTATCTGGTTCTCAAGCTCTACCTCTACATCTTCTATCATCTTTTTAGAAGTTGAAACCAGGATCACCTGACTATCAACTCCGTGTTCAGCCTGGCTCAATAAATCTGAAGCTACAAAAGAAGCATTTGCAGTATCATCTGCCATAACTAAAAGCTCAGAAGGTCCTGCAGGCATATCTATGGCAACATTGTGCCTGGTCGATAATTGTTTTGCAACCGTAACAAACTGATTTCCGGGACCAAAGATCTTATAAACTTTAGGAATAGTTTCAGTGCCAAAAGTCATAGAACCAATAGCCTGGATACCACCCACCTTAAAGATTTTGGTTACTCCGCATAAATTCGCGGCGTAAAGAATTACAGGATTTACCTGTCCTTTTTTATCGGGTGGCGTACAAAGGATTATTTCCTTACATCCTGCTATCGTTGCGGGAACAGCAAGCATTAAAATAGTTGAAAACAAAGGGGCTGTTCCTCCCGGAATATATAATCCCACTTTCTGAATAGCACGTTTTTCCTGCCAGCATTCCACCCCTTCAGTAGTTTTAACGCTAATTCTTTCAGTTTTTTGGGCAGAATGAAACTTTTCGATATTATTCTTAGCAAGTTGAATAGCCGTTTTCAAATTTGAAGAAACTGAATTTTTCGCAGCTTTAATTTCCTCTGGAGAGACAGCAAAACTTTCGAGATTCACCCCATCAAAAAGATCGGTATATTTCTTTACGGCAAGATCTCCTTTTGCTTTTACTTCAGAAAAAACCTCATTAACAGTGGCCTCTATATCTTCTACCGTTTGAGTGGGACGTTTTAAAATCTCCGGCCATTCATGTTTTTTAGGATTATATATCTTATTCATTTTAAGTATATTATACTCTTGCAATTAAACTTATGATTTCATTTTTTAAATGACCATTTTCTCTATTGGTGCCACTAATATACCTTCGGCTCCATTATCTTTTAATTGATCTATAACCTCCCAGAATCTCTCTTCACTAATTACGGTGTGTATAGAACTCCAACCTTCTTCTGCTAAGGGTAAAATAGTAGGACTTCTCATTCCCGGTAATAATTGGATGATACTTTTAAGCTTATCATTGGGAGCATTTAATAAAATATATTTCGAGGTACGTGCATTTAAAACCGATTTTAACCGGAATTGTAATTTCTCAAGGATTGCCTTACGCTCCGCAGAAATTCGTGGCGCAATAGCGAGGATAGCTTCACTGTACAACATTACTTCAACCTCCTTTAAGTTGTTTTTAAACAAGGTGCTCCCACTGGAAACAATATCACAAATTGCATCTGCAAGCCCAATGTTTGGGGCAATTTCTACTGAGCCATTTATAATATGCAATTCTGCTTTAATTCCTCTTTTAGCTAAAAATGCATTTACAGTATTAGGATAAGAGGTGGCAATTTTTTTTCCGTCCAAATCTTCAATCCCATTATATTTCATTGATTTTGGAACCGCAAGGGAAACTCTGCATTTGGAAAATCCTAATTTTTCACCTTGAATAATATCTTCCCCTTTTTCAATGAGGATATTTTCACCCAAAATTGCAATATCTACTACCCCATCTCTTAGGTACTGGGGGATATCGCCATTTCTTAAATACAAAACCTCTAGTGGAAAATTTCTGGAAGCTGCTTTTAATTGTTCTTTTCCATTATCTATCGATATTCCTGCATCCTTCAGTATCTGTAAAGAATCTTCATTTAATCTTCCTGATTTTTGAATAGCAATTCTTAATTTTTCCTTCATTTCAATTTATTTATCAATATTGTAAGAATATTTTAATAGAAAAACCCGCTTGATTGCTCAAACGGGTTTTTAAAATATGTTGAAAATTTTACATATCACATTACCTCGCGTGAGCGCAGTGTAATAAATGATGATGATGTAGTTGTATTGTTTTCATTAGTACTGCAAATCTAAAAGATTTTTTCTGAAAAAAAACCGATTTTGATTTTTTTGTGAATTGTCTAAATTAATTATTACCTAAAATTAATGGCATTCCATCTTCGCCACCAATTACAACCACTTTAGAATTTGGAGATTTCGCTAATTCAAGAGTAGCCTGAATTCCTTTTTCCTTCAAAATCTGGGGATTTAATGAAGCACTAAGGATTTGGTTTGCGCGTGCTTTACCCTCGGCATCAATTCTTTGTCTCTCCGCCTCCTGTGTTGCTTTAGTTAAACGATACTCGTATTCGAGAGATTCCTGCTCCTGCTTCAATTTTCGTTCAATAGCGTCTTTAATGGTAGGCGGAAGGGAAACATCCCTTACAAGCACTTCATTAATTTGGACGAATTGATTCTTCAACAAAAGCTGTGTTTCGTCGAATATTTCCTTTTGAATTGCCTCTCTTTTGCTTGCATAAAGCTGCTCAGGATTATATCGCCCAACAACTGCACGAGTAGCAGACCGTATAGCAGGCTGTAATACCCTCTGCACATATTCCTTTCCTTTTTCTCTGTGAAGAGATCCAAGGTTTTCATAAGATGGCTGAAACCATACAGAAGCGTCCAATTCTATTTCAAGACCATTGGAAGAGAGCACCTGCATTTCCTCCTCCAGGGATTGTTGACGTACTTCATAAATAAAAACTTTATTATAAGGCGCTACAAAATGAAATCCTTCACCCAGGGGCGGTTCATCTGTTACTACGCCTCCTTCAAAAGTTCTATACAAAACTCCGGCTTCTCCGGAATTAATTGTTACTGTCGATTTAGCAATGATGATAATTAATACCACTACTGCAAATAAAATTGGCAAACCAATTTTTGGTAATTTGTCCATAAAAAGTAAATAAGTTAAATTAAATTAATCCGAAGTATTTTCGGGTAAACCACTCTGCTCCAAGGCTGAGTATAAGCAGGAATAATAATATTTTCCAACTGATCAAAGATACGGCTTTTTCACGGCTTTTCTGAAGGGTCGTATAGCGGCTATCTTCCAGCAAATCCTGAATCAAAGAGTCAGGATTATTTAAAAAATAAAGAGTTGAAGAATTATTCTCTGCCAGCATTTTCATCTTGCCCAGGTTTGCCGAGGAAAAATGTTGTTCAATATTATATTCAATAATTGTAAAGCTTCCAATTCGGGAAATTCCGGAACTTCTCTCCCTGATTTCAAACTGATAATCCCCCGCAGGTAGATTATCCAAAATTACTTCATACCTGTTGTTATTAAGCAGCATTTGCGCCTGTTGCTCCGTTTGGTCCTTATTTGTGGTATCCTTGATACTAATAAATAATTCTCCTGAAGGATCAAATTGATAGGTCTCATCATAATATCGCGCCGATATAAGGACTTCAGAATTTTCAGGATAAAAAGATTCTGCTTCAAAGGTTAAACGGTCCCGCTTTTGGGAAGCCGATAAAAACTGGACCAGTTTTCCGAAGAAATCATCAAAGGATTCAAAAGAACCTTTATCTACAAAGGACTGCGCCCGCCATTTCCATAAACCTTCCCCGAATAGATATCCCTGCTTCGCAGAATTTACTTCCAATGTTAACAGCAAAGGAACTGTAGTCAAAATTCCTTCTATTTGCTGGTAAAGCAAAGCATCAACGACAGAATTATTAAATTCAAAACTTCCAAAAGCATCGGTTAAAGGAGGAAATTTACTAAAGTCGATATCCTCAAATTGAAATCTTGAATAGTTTTTATTATATAATCCAAAAACCTCCTGAGGCTGATTTACATAATCCTTTTCAAAAAATGATTGTTGCTCATTTACCAGGTTCCAATCGGTTTGGAGACCGGTAATTACAAGAAAATTTTGAGAATCTTTCTTTAAACTATCCCAAACTGTTTTAAAGATTGAATTTGGCTGATACAGGATGACAAGCTGGTAGTCCTTAAGAGTTTTTAAATCAAAATCGGGGAGATATTCAATGGTAGCTTCCCTTTGTTCATTTTGCTCAATTGATTTTTTTATTACCCCAAGATCAGGATGTGACACTCCTGCCAAAATAAGAACCGAAGTTTTCTCATCAACTACCGTAATTCCAAATCGTGAAATATTGTTGACAAGATTATTCTCCCCTTCCAAAGGAGTTAACCGAGCTTCATAAACTCTGGTCCCAATAGAATTTGCAGGTAAGGTTGTGGTAATTACCTCGGAATTTTTTCCTGGCCCAAATTCTAATTTTTGTGAATATAAAGTGGCATTACCAGAACCTATTTCAAAAGTCGCTTTTTGAGTCGATTTTCCAGAATAATTTACGATCACCTCCACAGGAAAACGATTGTTTAAAAAAGCATATTTATTAACATTGAGGTTGGTAATGGAAAGATCAATTTTAGTGGTTGTATCTCCTGCTATCACAGGAAGGATTGCAGATGAACCTCCTGCTTTAAAATATTGATAATCTTCCCCAATGGTTTGATTTCCATCACTTAATAGTACAATTACAGATCTTTGGCGTTCCCCCATTTTGGATAAATCTCTCAAAGCACCCGAAATATTCGTCTGCTGTTTGTCAAAATTCATGGAATCACCTTCGGTAATTTCCAGTTCCTTTCCAAACCCATAAGTTTGTATAGAAAATTTATCCTGTAAATGCTGATTGGTTTCAAACTTCTCAACCACTTTCTTTACGCTATCATTTACACCCAAATGGTCTATAGAAGCTGATTGATCCACGGCAATAAATAAATTGGGTTTTTCGATTTCCAGATTAAGAATTGTAATTGTGGGATTTATTAACAACAACAGAATTACAAAAATTGAAATAAACCGGAATGCCGCCAGAAACCAAATGCTGGTAGCAGTATTTTTAACTTTCCAGAAATATTTAAAAAAAACAAACCCCAGCGCAAAAAGAGCAGCCAGGGTTATAAGTAATATTGTTGTTATGGGCATTTCCCGAAATTAAGTATTAAGACAAGGGAACATAATAATTATTTTTAGGTAAGCATTCCACCGTTTACGTGCAGTACCTGGCCTGTAACGTAACTACTTAAATCACTTGCAAGAAAAACACAGGCATTGGCAATATCTTCAGGAGTTCCTCCTCTTTTTAATGGAATTGATTCCCTCCATCCTTCTACAGTTTTTTCATCAAGTTTATCGGTCATTTCAGTTTCGATAAACCCAGGAGCGATAACGTTTGTTCGAATGTTTCGGGATCCCAGCTCTAAAGCCATCGACTTAGAAAAACCAATAATTCCGGCTTTGGAGGCTGCATAATTAGATTGTCCTGCATTTCCTTTAACACCAACAACAGAGCTCATATTAATGATACTGCCGCTTCTTTGCTTAAGCATCGTCCTTTGAACGGCTTTAGTCATATTAAAAATAGATTTTAGATTCACTTCAATAACAGAATCAAAATCCTCTTCTGTCATTCTCATCAACAGATTATCTTTTGTAATTCCTGCGTTGTTAACAAGTATATCAATTTGCCCGAAATCTTCTGCTACATTTTTTATTAACTCCTGGGATTCATCAAAACTTGCTGCATTAGATTTGTATCCCTTTGCTTTCACACCAAGATCAGACAATTCTTTTTCAAGTTCGTTGGCCGCATTGGCAGAGGAAGCATATGTGAAAGCAACATTAGCCCCGTGACGGGCAAAAACCATTGCAATTCCTTTACCTATCCCGCGACTCCCGCCGGTAATAATAGCATTTTTTCCTTCGAGTAATTTCATTCTTATATTGTTTAATAGTGTTAGCTACAGATAAAGATCTGATTTTTCAAATATAGCAAAGCCAATAGTTATAAAATAAAAAATCCTCCTGAAAATACGACTTCGCTTTTCAGGAGGAGTATATTTTAGAATAATATTTATCCTTTTAAAACTTCAGCAACCTTTTTTCCTATTTCTGCAGGAGATTCAACGACGTGGATTCCATTCTCTCTTAAAATAGCCTTTTTCGCCTGAGCTGTATCCTCACTTCCTCCAACAATGGCACCGGCATGTCCCATAGTACGTCCTGCAGGAGCAGTCTCACCGGCAATAAAACCAACTACAGGTTTTCTGTTCCCGTCTTCCTTGATCCATTTAGCAGCATCGGCTTCCAGTTGTCCTCCAATTTCCCCTATCATTACAATGATCTCAGTTTCATCATCGTTCATTAAAAGCTCTACTGCTTCTTTTGTAGTGGTTCCAATAATAGGATCTCCACCTATTCCAATTGCAGTAGTTATTCCCAATCCCTGTTTCACAACCTGGTCTGCAGCTTCATAAGTCAATGTACCAGATTTTGATACAATACCTACTCTACCTTTTTTAAATACAAAACCTGGCATAATACCAACTTTTGCTTCACCCGGGGTAATAACGCCTGGGCAGTTAGGTCCAACTAAACGACAATCTTTATTCTTAATATAACTACTAACCTTAATCATATCTGCCACAGGAATACCTTCAGTAATAGTTATTATTACTTTAATGCCTGCATCGGCAGCTTCCATTATTGCATCGGCTGCAAAAGCAGGAGGTACAAAAATAATAGATACATCGGCTCCGGTTTCCTTTACAGCTTCAGCAACGGTATTAAAAACAGGCTTATCAAGATGGCTTTGTCCACCTTTTCCGGGAGTTACCCCACCAACCACTTTAGTTCCATACTCGATCATTTGCTCGGCGTGAAAAGTACCTTCGCTACCGGTGAATCCCTGTACAATTATTTTTGAATCTTTATTGACTAAAACGCTCATAGTTTTTATTGATTTTTTGCGCTACAAAAGTAGGTTTTTATATATAAACCCTAAAGGCTTTTTATAAGTTTGTTGAGAGAAATGAACTTAGGTTCTCCGGGTTTTCATCTGCCGGCTGGCTTATTTGATAGCCACGAAACATTTTTCCATCCTTGATTTTCCAGATGGCCATAAAATGTGCCATTGGAATTTCTTCCTCGGGATTTTCTACAGTTCTAATGTGGTACGTAAACCTGATGGTTACTTCGTCCCCATCTTTGAGCAAATGACTAACCTCTGCCCGAAGATTTTCAAACGACCGTGCCATTCCTTTGCTTAGATTTTCAATATCTGAAAAATTCATTTTATGAAAACCTTCGCTGCTATTCCAGAAAAGTTCAGCTTCAGGATGAAGGTAATTCTTAACCTCTTCCGGATTTTTAAAAAAATCAGAATTATAAAATGATTTTACTAACTGCTTTTTGCTCAAGCTCATAACGTTATTTTAATTTTTCTAATAGTCCGGGTAATTTCCGAACGGCTGCATACTCCTTCAACTTCATACGTGCTTCCATTGCAGGATTACCAGTATAAATAGTATTTTCTTCAGTAGACTTTGTTATTCCGGCTTTACCCATTAAAACTCCGCCTTTTTTAACAGTAATTCCGCTTCTCATTCCCACCTGTCCCCAAACGGTAACATTATCTTCAATTACCACACAACCTGCAATTCCCACCTGCGAAGCAATTAAACACTTTTTACCAATAATTGTATCATGCCCCACCTGGATCAAATTATCCAGTTTAGTTCCTGCTCCTATAAATGTATCCCCAGATACTCCTTTGTCTATTGTACAATTAGCGCCAATTTCAACATCATGGTCAATAACGACGCGGCCTCCCGATCTCAACTTGTCAAAACCTTCTGGACGGGTTTTATAATAAAAGGCATCTGCTCCTAATACGGTACCAGCATGAATAATGACATTATTGCCAATTATTGTATCGTCATAAATACTAACATTGGAATGAATAAGGCAGTTATCTCCAATCTGGACATTGTTCCCAATGAAAACATTGGGCTGAATTATGGTATTATCGCCAAGTTTGGCCGAATTGGAAATACTATCTGCAGATCTTTGAAAAGGCCTGAAATAATTGGTGAGCTTATTAAAATCCCTAAAAGGATCATCTGAAATCAGCAAAGCTTTTCCTTCCGGTCTTGCCACTTCTTTATTGATAAGAATAATTGTTGCGGCAGAATTTAATGCTTTGTCATAATATTTAGGATGATCTACAAAAACAATATCACCTTCAGTCACAACATGTATTTCATTCATCCCATATACTGGAAAATCGGCATCACCAACATATTTTGCAGAAATAATAGTTGCGATTTGCTCTAAAGTATGTTTTTGTGGAAATTTCATTAGCTTCAAATAATAGAGATTAAAAAGGAAAGATCAGTAATTACCTGATCTTTCCTTTTTAATCTCTTTGTTATTCTTTCATTCTTTCTTTATAAGTACCTTTTTCTGTCTCTATTCTAATCTTATCACCCTCATTTATAAAAAGAGGCACATTAACTTCTGCTCCTGTCTCTACTGTTGCAGGTTTGGTAGCATTTGTTGCTGTATTTCCTTTAAGGCCCGGTTCTGTATGGGTTACTTCAAGAACAACACTTGCCGGCATTTCTACCGAAAGCGGCATATTATCCTCAGTATTAATCAATACTGTTACTATTTCTCCTTCTTTTAAAAGCTGAGGCATATCCAGGACACTTTCAGTAAGCCTGATCTGGGTATAATCCTCTGTATTCATAAAATGGTAAAATTCCCCATCATTGTACAAAAACTGGAATTTATGGGTTTCTACACGAACATCTTCAATCTTGTGACCTGCAGAAAATGTGTTTTCCAATACCTTACCAGATGTTACGCTCTTTAATTTAGTTCGTACAAAAGCTGGCCCTTTTCCCGGCTTAACGTGTAAAAACTCTACTATTTTATAAATGTCATGGTTGTAACGAATACACAACCCATTTCTAATATCACTTGTACTTGCCATTATCTTCTTGTTTAATTTGAACTAAAATATCCTTTCATAATTCCTCGCTGCGAATTCTTGATAAATTCTAGAATTTCATCTCTCTCAGCTGTTGCCTGCATTTCGGCTTCAATAATAGCAACAGCCTGGGAATTATTATAATTTTTTTGATATAAGATCCTGTAAATATCCTGAATTTCCCGAATCTTTTCTGTTGAAAATCCTCTGCGACGCAGGCCAATTGAATTTATTCCCACATAAGATAAAGGTTCTCTACCCGCTTTTACGAAAGGAGGAACATCTTTACGAACCAGAGATCCACCGGTTACGAAAGCGTGGTTTCCAATACTGCAAAATTGCTGGATGGCTGCCATACCTGCAAGAATTACAAAATCACCAACATTTACATGTCCAGCCAATGTACTGTTATTTGAAAAGATACAGTTATCACCTATCCTGCAATCGTGCGCCACGTGACAGTAGGCCATAATCCAGCAGTTCTTGCCAATCACAGTCTTCATCCTGTCTGTTGTACCGCGATTAATAGTAACGCATTCTCTAATCGTGGTATTATCACCAATCTCGGTAGTAGTTTCCTCGTCGTTAAATTTTTTATCCTGTGGAACTGCCGAAATTACAGCTCCGGGAAATATGTTGCAATTTTTTCCTATCCTGGCACCCTCCATAATAGTAACATTAGATCCAATCCAGGTGCCTTCTCCAATAATCACATTATTATGAATTGTAGTAAACGGTTCAATTACAACGTTTTTAGCAATTTTAGCACCGGGATGAACATATGCAAGAGGTTGATTCATTTTACTTTTATTTTTGTTTTACTATTTGGGCCATTAAAATGGCCTCGGTAACAAGCTTGCCGTTTACAAAAGCATACCCCTGCATTTGGCAAATTCCGCGTCGGATTGGTGCAAGTAATTCCAATTTAAACACTAAGGTATCCCCCGGCACCACCTGTTGTTTAAACTTCACATTATCTATTTTCATAAAGAATGTAAGATAATTTTCCGGGTCGGGTACAGATTTTAAAGCGAGAATCCCTCCGGTCTGGGCCATTGCCTCTACCTGTAAAACACCGGGCATTACCGGTTTTCCGGGAAAATGCCCTACAAAGAAAGGTTCATTCATCGTCACATTTTTCACCCCTACAACACAACTTTCAGATAAATGTTAAATCTTGTCTACAAGTATAAATGGAGGCC
>CAZXEY010000044.1:20061-21919 GCA_964639695.1 uncultured Antarcticibacterium sp.
AGAATATTCATAATATCATTCACGTCCATCAATGGCGGCTGATCCCAATCTATTTTAGGAACATTACTTCTTTTTTGAGCTTTTATGTGCTTTGAAAGTTTTTTGGCAAACTGGGTATTTACAAAATGCCCCGGTTTGTTTGCAATCACTTTTCCGCGAAACCTGGTCCCCACAAGTGCAAGATCTCCTATTACATCAAGCAGTTTATGCCTTGCCGCTTCGTTGGGATGATGAAGAGTAAGATTATCCAGAATACCATTTGTCTTCACAGAAATGTTCTCCTTCTTGAAGGCTACTCTAAGCTTTTCCATTGTTTGAGGACTTAATTCTTTGTCCACATAAACAATTGCATTATTTAAATCTCCGCCTTTTATTAATCCGTTTTCCAGCAAAGCTTCTATTTCATGAAGAAAACTGAAGGTCCTGGCATTAGAAATTTCTGATTTAAATTCGGAAAGGTTTTGAATTGAAGCATTTTGAGTCCCGAGTACTTTAGTCCCAAAATCTACCATTGTAGTTACCTGATAGTTATCTGCAGGCATAACAATGATCTCACTTCCGGTCTTTTCATCCCTGTAAGAAAGAACCTCTTCAATAATAAATTCTTCTCTCTCTGCCTCCTGAATTTCAATTCCTGCTTCTTCCAGTGCTTCTACGAAGAATTTTGAGGATCCATCCATTATTGGAGGCTCCGAGGCATTTAGCTCAATAATTATATTATCAATTTCCAATCCCACGCAAGCAGCAAGTACGTGTTCTGATGTTTGGATCGTAACTCCGTTTTTTTCAAGATTGGTTCCTCTTTGCGTATTCACCACATAAGTGACATCTGCTTCTACAGTGGGTTGATCATCCAGATCAATCCTTTTAAATACATATCCGGTATTTTCAGGAGCCGGTTTAAACGTAAGAGAAACTTCATTACCTGTATGAAGTCCAACACCATTTAAAGAAACTTCTTTCTTTATTGTTCGCTGTTTAAAAGAATTATCAGCCATTCTTCGTTATTTTTTCTAGTTGGTTAAGCCTTTCTAAAATTTTTGGGAGATTTCGGAAATGAACGTAAGATTTATTGAAGTCATTATACCCAAAGGCAGGGGACCCCTGTATGGCTTCCCCATCACTTATATTTCGTCCAATTCCTGATTGCGGCAATTCCTACCTGGCCGCCAATAAGGCAATTTTTTCCAATTTTGGTAGATCCTGCTATTCCAGTTTGAGCAGCAATAGCAGTATTTCTTCCCACTTCTACATTGTGGGCAATTTGCACCTGATTATCAATTTTCACTCCCTGTCTTATAACAGTAGAACCTAAAGTTGCTCTGTCTATGGTAGTCCCTGCCCCAATTTCTACTAAATCTTCCAAAATGACATTACCTATTTGAGGAACCTTTGTATATTCCCCGTTTTCATCGGGAGAAAATCCAAATCCATCAGCTCCTAAAACTGCACCTCCGTGGATAACACAGGATTTTCCTATCAAAGTTTCAGAATATATTCTAACTCCCGAAAACAGTATAGTATCATCCCCAATTTTCACATTGTCTCCAATATAACAGTTGGGATAAATTTTTACATTATTCCCAATTTCAACATTCTTACCTAAATAGGTAAAAGCACCTAAATACAGGTTATCACCATATTCAACAGAATCTGAAATAAAATTAGGCTCTTCTATTCCGCTCTTATTGAGTTTTACCTGATTGTAATATTCAAGTAATGTGGAAAAAGCCTTATAGGGATCTTTAACCCGTATCAAAGTAGTCTCTACCTTTGCTTCAGCTTTAAAAGTTTCCTTGACTATAGCTATAGAAGCATTAGTAGAATATATGTAAGAAGTATATTTTGTATTGCTTAG
>CAZXEY010000045.1:0-21907 GCA_964639695.1 uncultured Antarcticibacterium sp.
TTTGGTCTGCAAAGAAACCACTTTTTTCGGGATTTTTCAAAATTAAAATTTTATATGCCTGGATTGCTTTTTTATAGTTCTTTTGCTCCATGTATACCCTTGCTAAGGTCTCTGTCATCAAGGCCTCAGGAGGTGTTACCCGCTCCTGGGCGACATTCGTGGTTATGCTGGGTTTTGATGGTTTTATCTTGGGACTTTTAGATATAAAGTCGTCAATAAGTTCAAATTTTCTTTCACGAATTTTATCTGACTCCTCCTTGTTTCTTTCAACGGGATGGACTTTTGTTAATCGCAACCATTCTGAAAAAGAATGAGATTCCCCCGCATCAAATTCCAACGGACTTCCAGGCTGGTAGTCTAAAGTTTCTGCCTCAACAGTAGTTTCTGCAGCTTTCGCTTTTTCTTCAGCAGGTTTTTCGGGCCTTCCGAACAGGTCGGGGTCCATTACCCTTTCCGATTCGTTCTTCTTCATTTTAATAGCCTCATCCATGGCTATGCTTTTTCTTCCAAATACTTCTTCAGGCTCAAAGACAGTTATATTTTTAAGCAACTCTTCCTGCCTTTTTATTTGTCGCGCTATTTTATCCTGATTAAATTCTTCGGATGTAATAAAATCAAAAAGAACACTGCGATCTGTCGTATAAGCCGCAGTTTTCTTTAGCTCGGTGTTGTATTTGAAACTTTTCGCCGAAAACAAACCTTTAAGATAGGCTGCTCTAGCTGCCTGAAAATAAGGATACTTTTGCAGTAAACTTTCAAGTTGTCCCGTCTCCCGGGATCCTATGCGGGCCGGGCTCTCCAGTAAATATGAAAGTTCCTGAGGTTTCATTACCAATTGGTTAGTGAAGCATTAAAAATATCCTGGGTGATTCTTGTATAAAGTTCATCGAGGGCAGATTCTAAATTAGCTCCCTGTAATGGAGCGGTAGCAGGATAATCAAAATAGAATGAAAACCTTCTGTCGAAATTCTTATCGGGTTCCAGTGTATTATAATACCTAACCTGCACTGTCATTGTTAGACGGTTTTGGGCAGCAGTATTTTGTGCCGTGGCCGTCATAGGTGCAATGTAATAATCTACGATTTCACCTTCATAAATTAGATCGCCGTTAGTATTGGTAAGAGTAAGATTTGTCTGGTTCTGGATAAGATCCTGCAATCTTGTCGTAAATCCTATATCAATTCCAGGTTCAATAATATCGGCAGTATTTTGGAAGAAATTTACCTGGAAAGTCTGAGCTCTTCCGGTATCGGCTCCTGTGAAAGAATAGATTCCGCAGGATTGAAAAGTTAATAGAGAAAAAATAGATAATAAAAAAGATAATCTTTTCATTGAAACCTACAGATTGTATTGTTTGATTTTCCGGTATAAAGTTCGTTCACTAATTCCCAGTTCTTCGGCGGCATTTTTTCTCTTTCCGTTATGACGGTTCAAAGATTTTTTAATGAGTTCCAGTTCCTTATCCTGAAGTGAAAGGGTTTCTTCCTCTTCAATTTCTTCAGCAAAATAGTATTTATCTTCTTTTTCCAGCGATTGATTTTGAGGAATTTGAAGAACTTCCATTTTTTCTTCTTCAATGTCTTCCATATCCACGTCTTCATCGTTATTCCCGTAGATCTTCTCGATCAATCCTTCGTGTTCTTCCTGTACCTTCTGGTAATTACCGCTTTCCATTAATTCCATGGTTAACTTCTTAAGGTCATTAAGATCGCTCTTCATATCGAAAAGTACCTTGTAAAGAATTTCTCGTTCATTACTAAAGTCACTTTCCTTCTTCTTATCTGCAATTACTGCAGGTAAGTTGCTTCCCATATCGGGGAGGTAAGCTCGTAATTCCATTGCGTTAATGCTTCTTTCCTGTTCCAGAACAGAAATTTGTTCGGCAACATTTCTCAGCTGTCTTATATTTCCTCCCCATCTGTATTTTTGGAGCAGCTCTACCGCATCGTCTTCAAGACGAACAGTTGGCATCTTATACTTCAAGGCAAAATCTGCAGCGAATTTTCTGAATAATAAATGTATATCATCTTTTCGC
Source organism: uncultured Antarcticibacterium sp. (assembly GCA_964639695.1). Classification (GTDB taxonomy): domain Bacteria; phylum Bacteroidota; class Bacteroidia; order Flavobacteriales; family Flavobacteriaceae; genus Gillisia. Next base: position 2,036 of record CAZXEY010000045.1, read on the forward strand.
TCTCTTAAAGGCGGCAGGTTTATTTCTACAGTGCTTAACCTGTAATAAAGGTCTTCCCGAAATTTCTCTTTTTTAATGGCCTCAAACATATTTAAGTTCGTGGCTGCAACGATCCTTACATTGGTTTTTTGCACATTTGAAGATCCTACTTTAATAAATTCCCCGTTCTCCAAAACCCTTAGTAATCTTACCTGAGTGGTAAGCGGTAATTCCCCCACTTCATCCAAGAAGATAGTACCGCCGTCTGCCACTTCAAAATAACCGCTTCGGGTTTGGGTCGCTCCTGTAAAAGCTCCTTTTTCGTGGCCGAATAATTCAGAATCTATTGTGCCTTCGGGAATTGCTCCGCAGTTTACTGCTATGTACTTGCCGTGCTTTCTATGGGAGAGGGCGTGGATAATCTTTGGAATACTTTCTTTTCCAACCCCACTTTCCCCGGTCACCAATACCGAAATATCTGTAGGCGCCACCTGTATGGCTTTTTCCACCGCGCGGTTGAGCTTCTGGTCATTCCCAATGATCTCAAACCGCTGTTTTATTGCCTGAATAGATTCCATAAGCCCCCTAAAAAGCCCCCCAGCCCCCAAAGGGGGAGTAAAGAGCACTATTTTTTAATATTTTATTGAACATAATTGATTATAATCTGCTTTTTTAAAGTCACTAATGTTCCCACTTTGGGGGTTAGAGGGCTATTCCCACTGCTTTTCCTTTTAGAGTAGCACTGGTGCAATCTAAAATCTCTACCATTACAAAATCTCCAACTTGATAATGTTCTTTAGGAAAAACAGCAACTGTGTTTTGTTCTGTACGGCCACTCCATTCCTTATCAGATTTTTTCGATTCTTTTTCGATTAAAACTTCTACCGTCTTTCCTAAAAACTGTTGCGTTCTGTACAAGCTGTGTTCTCTTTGTAAAGCCACCACTTCTGCCAGCCTTCTTTTCTTTACTTCTTCGGGAACATCATCTTCTAATTTTCTTGCGGCCATGGTTCCGGGCCTTTCTGAATATGCAAACATAAATCCGTAGTCATACTTTACATATTCCATAAGAGACAGTGTATCCTGGTGATCTTCTTCTGTTTCTGTTGGGAAACCGGTGATCATATCCTGGGAAATAGCACAATCGGGTATTAACTTACGAATGTTGTCAATTAATGTAAAATATTCTTCCCGGGTGTGGAGCCTGTTCATCTCTTTTAAGATTCGGTTACTACCGCTTTGCACCGGCAGGTGAATATAGTTGCAGATATTCTTATAAGCAGCCATTGTTTCTATAACATCTATTGTCATATCCTGCGGATTCGAGGTAGAAAAACGGATCCTCATTTTTGGCTGTGCTTCTGCTACCAGTTTTAAAAGAGTCGAGAAATTGGTTGCAGTTGCTTTTTGAATTTCAGAAGCATTTTTAAAATCCTTCTTTAATCCTCCCCCATACCAAAGGTAGCTGTCAACATTCTGTCCTAAAAGTGTGATTTCTTTATATCCTTTAGCTGCAAGATCATTTACTTCTTCAAGAATACTTTGAGGATCCCTGCTTCTTTCCCTTCCCCGGGTAAACGGCACCACACAAAAAGTACACATATTATCACACCCGCGGGTTATAGAGACAAAGGCTGAAACTCCGTTGCTCTGTAATCTTACAGGAGAAATATCTCCATATGTTTCTTCTTTAGAGAGAATAACATTAACTGCATTCCTACCTTCTTCTACCTCGTTTATAAGATTTGGAAGATCTTTGTAAGCATCTGGTCCCACCACCAGGTCCACGATTTTTTCTTCTTCCAGGAATTTGCTCTTTAAACGTTCTGCCATACAGCCAAGAACTCCCACTTTCATTTTGGGATTTATTTTCTTTACTGCATTGTATTTTTCAAGGCGTTTTCGAACGGTTTGTTCGGCCTTATCACGTATGGAGCAGGTATTTACCAGCACAAGATCTGCGTCTTCAAGATTTTGAGTGGTATTAAAACCTTCATTTTGAAGAATGGAAGCTACTACCTCACTATCGGCAAAGTTCATCTGGCACCCATAACTTTCAATGAAAAGTTTACGGGAATTGGTAGCTTTAGGCTCCAGTTCCAGCGTATTTCCCTGGATATTTTCGTCTATGATCTTCTCCATAATTCTCTCTTTAACCTTATGCTAATTTAGCTTGCAAAGATATGTTTTAGTTGAATTGTGACAAAGTGACAGGAGTTTTTTTTATCTTTAATTTCTGCAGCCATTTTTTATAAAGTTGATTAAACTTTTTCAGTATGAGAAAATTCCTTTTTATCTGTTTTTCTTCTTTGATTTTTTTCTCCTGTGAAAAGAATGACGAGGTCGTGGATACGTATGAAGTAGCGGTACCTGTAACTATGTCAATTGCCGATTTCAGAGCCTCTGTTAGCATTGAAGAACCGAAAGAAATTGAGCAATCGGGAAAAATCTATGTTTATAAGGATCTAATTTTTGTCAATGATCTCAAGAAAGGAATTATGATCATTGACAATACAAATTTCCGTCCTGGAAAGATCAGTTATATCACAATTCCTCTAAATACAGATATTGCAGTAAAGGATGATGTACTATTTGCCAATTCGGGAAGGGACCTGGTGACGTTTGATATTAGCAACATTCAGGACATAAAAATTCTGGAAAGGCTGGAGGATGTTTTTCAGGATCATATTTATCCTGAGATCCCTGCTTCTGCAGTATATGCCGATTTTAATAACTTTGATTTTGAGGAAGAGGTGGTAATTGGGTATGTCCTGGAAACCCGTGAGCAGGTGAGGGAAAATACCTATTGGTTAACTGAAGGCTCTCCTTTAAGTACTGCAGATCGTGGAAATTCAGGCACCGGTGGTTCTATGGCAAGATTTAATATAGGAGGAGATTTCCTGTATACCGTGGGAAGAAGTGAGCTACAGGTTTTTAATATCGGTAATTTGACAAATCCTGAAAAGCTTACTACTAATTATGTAGGATGGCAAATTGAAACCATTTTTAATCATGAAGGTTACCTTTATTTAGGGAGTGCTGCCGGAATGTTTATTTATAGCCTCGAAGACCCTGCTTCACCGGCTTATATGTCTGAAATTCGCCATGTGGTAGGATGCGATCCTGTAGTAGTTGCTAATGATATGGCTTATGTTACCATAAGAGGAGGGAATATGTGCGGTCAAAATCTTAATGAGCTGCAGGTAATAGATGTTTCCGATAAAGCAAATCCTCGACTCCTTCAGGTTTACGAATTGGAAGGGCCATATGGATTGGGGATACGGGAGAATAAATTATTTGTTAGCGATGGCAGTTCTGGGTTGAAGATCTTTGATGCTACCAATACCCCCGATCTTACTCTTATAGATCATTTCCCGGAGGTGAATGCCTATGATGTAATTCCTTTAGAGGATGTTCTATTGGTAATCGGTGAAAATATTCTGCGACAGTATAGCTATAAAAATAATGAGATTACTTTAATTAGCTCTTTCGATCTTAATTAGGATTTAAATACGCTTTACGCCCTGCCGTCATAATTTTTACAATTTTTAAACAGATCTAAGATCCTGTTTATATCACTGTTTTAGTTGATAATTACGGGGTTTTAGTATGTTCAAAAAAAATTGATATACTTTTGCACCAAGAAAAAAGAGATTTATGGCAAAGAATTTAGTGATCGTGGAGTCACCTGCCAAGGCAAAAACCATTGAAAAGTTTTTAGGTAAGGATTTTACAGTAGCCTCCAGTTTTGGGCATATTGCAGATCTTCCTACCAAAGAATTAGGAGTGGATACCGAAGGGAATTTTACTCCTAAATATATCGTAAACAAGGATAAAAAAGACGTTGTAAGCAAACTTAAAAAATTAGCTAAAAGTGCAGAGATCGTATGGTTAGCAAGTGATGAAGACCGGGAGGGAGAAGCAATTGCCTGGCACCTTCAGGAGGAACTAAACTTAGATAAGAAAAAGACAAAAAGAATTGTATTTCACGAGATAACTAAATCTGCAATTCTAAAGGCTATAGAACATCCAAGGGAAATAGATTACAATCTTGTGAATGCCCAACAGGCGAGAAGGGTACTGGACAGGCTTGTGGGATATGAACTTTCCCCTGTACTATGGAGAAAGGTAAAAGGAGGATTATCTGCCGGGAGGGTGCAATCTGTTTCTGTAAGGCTAATTGTGGAGCGGGAACGTGAAATCCAGGAATTCACTCCGGAAGCTTCTTTTAGAATAGATGCTGAATTTACCAATGAAGAAGGAAAGTCGTTTAAGGCCAAGCTTCCGAAGAATTTTGAGACAAAAGAAGAGGCAGAAGAGTTTTTAAAAGAAAATATCAATGCCCGTTTTAAGGTTGGGGATCTAAGTACCAAGCCTGCTAAAAAATCACCGGCGCCGCCATTTACAACATCCACTTTACAGCAGGAAGCAGCGAGAAAGTTATATTTCTCAGTAAGTAAAACAATGACGATGGCGCAGCGGCTTTATGAAGCCGGTCATATTACCTATATGAGAACAGATAGTGTCAATCTATCTGATGATGCAAGGAAAGGAGCTAAAAAGGAAATACTTGATGCTTATGGTGAAAAATATGCCAAAGCAAGGCAGTTCAAAGGGAAATCCAAGGGAGCACAGGAAGCTCACGAAGCTATTAGGCCTACTAATTTTGCAAGTCATACGGTTAGGGCCGAGCGTGATGAAGAACGTTTGTATGAATTGATCTGGAAAAGAGCTATCGCTTCCCAAATGAGCGAAGCCGAACTTGAGAGGACCAATGTGAGAATCGAGGCCGATAAGCACGATAAACATTTTACAGCCAATGGTGAGGTGTTGATCTTTGACGGTTTTCTAAAGGTTTATCTTGAAAGCAGTGATGAGGAGGATGAAGAACAGGAAGGAATGTTGCCTGCTTTAAAGGTTAATGAAAAGCTTCAGAATAATTACATAACTGCAACCGAAAGATTTACAAGACCTCCTTACAGGTATACAGAAGCTTCTCTTGTTAAGAAGCTCGAGGAACTTGGAATTGGTCGTCCATCTACTTACGCACCTACTATTTCTACAATACAAAACAGGAATTATATCGAAAAAGGTTCTGTAGATGGTGTGGAGAGAAATTATGTACAGTTTACTCTAAAGAATAATCAGTTAAAAGAAAAAGAGTTAACTGAAACAGTAGGTAGTGATAAAGGAAAATTAGTACCTACAGCCGTTGGAACTGTAGTGAATGATTTTCTGGTAACTCACTTTGCCAATATCCTGGATTATAATTTTACTGCAAAAGTGGAGCAAAGTTTTGATGATATTGCAGAAGGAAATGAGGAATGGACGAAAATGATGAAAGATTTTTATTCAGATTTTCATCCGCAGGTATTGGATGTTGCTAAAAATGCCGAAAGGGAAGTAGGGGAGCGAATTCTTGGCGAGGACCCTGAAACCGGAAAGCCGGTGAGTGTGCGATTGGGTAAATTTGGTCCTATGGTGCAGATTGGTTCTGTAGAGGATGATGAAAAACCACGTTTTGCAGGATTGGGTCCCGATCAAACCCTTGATTCCATTACCTATGAAGAGGCTATGGACCTGTTCCAGTTGCCAAAGGAAATTGGAGAATATGAAGGCGAGAAAGTAGAAGTTAATAATGGCCGTTTTGGCCCTTACGTTAGATACGGTAAAAAATTCGTTTCACTTAATAAGGGAGAAGACCCTCTAAGTGTGGATTTTGAAAGAGCTCTTGAGTTAATTGAAGCTAAAGAAGAGGCAGATGCTCCAATTTATCATTATAATGACCTGCCGGTACAAAAAGGCGTGGGTAGATTTGGACCCTTTTTAAAGTGGAATGATATCTTTATTAATGTCAGCAAAAAGTACGATTTTGATAATTTGAGCGATGAAGATATAGAAGAGCTTATTGAGGATAAATTAAAAAAGGAAAAAGAGAAGGTCATCCAAAACTGGGAAAAAGAAGGAATTCGGGTAGAAAAAGCACGATGGGGACGTTCCAATATAATAAAAGGTAAAACTAAAATAGAATTACCTAAAACTGTAGATGCCGCAAAATTGAGCCTGGAGGAAGTAAAGGAGATTCTGGAAAAGAAGACCAAAAAGAAACCGGCAAAGAAAAAGGCTACTACAAAGAAAAAAACAATTTCAAAAAAAACCACCTCAAAAAAGAAGTAATTAATGGATTTTGAATTTTTAAGCCCTGTAGATGAGAATTTAATAGAGGTTATTCTTTCTTCAAATCTTCAAAACCTGGGTAGCCGCCTAAAAATTTATACTGAAGAAAATGGAGTTCCAGAGCTCGATGGTGTTAAAATCGCTATTTTTGGCGTTAAAGAAAGCAGGCTTGCAGAGGAAGGGGAAGACGAACAACTGAATTTTAACAATGTAAGGAAAAATTTCTACAGCTTATTTCCGGGGAATTGGGATCTGGAAATTGCAGATCTTGGAGATATTGAAAAAGGAGAAAGTGTAGAAGATACTTTTTTTGCTGTCCAAACGTTAGTTTCACAACTCGTAAAAAAAAGAATTATACCCATAATTCTTGGGGGAAGCCAGGATTTGATCTATGCTCAGTACAGGGCATATGATCAATTAGAGCAAATGGTAAACCTGGTGAATATAGACAGCAGGTTTGACCTTGGAGATGCAGAAAAACCTATGACCAATAAGTCATATGTTGGGAAAATAGTGGTCAATAAACCTTATAATTTATTTAATTTTTCAGCGGTAGGTTACCAAACCTATTTTAATTCACAGGATGAAATTGAATTGATGGAAAGATTGTTCTTTGATGCCTATAGATTAGGAGAGGTATCGGGTAATATAAAAATAGTGGAGCCGGTAATGAGGGATGCCAATTTAGTTGGAATTGATCTGGGAGCTATTAATGCTTCTGCTATTGGAGGAAATTATCATTTTTCCCCCAATGGGTTTGACGGAAAGGAAATTTGTGCCCTTGCACGTTATGCCGGGATTAGTGATAAAGTGAGTTCTTTCGGGATTTATGAATATTCTTCAACTTATCCTTTGGCAGGAAATATGCTGGTAGCCCAAATGATGTGGTATTTTATAGAAGGTGTAAATTATCGTACCAATGAAAATACTATTTCGGCAAAAAAAGAGTTCTTGAGATATCAGGTCCCTATAGATGATGAGATCCTGGTGTTTTTTAAAAGCCCTGTTAGTGGAAGATGGTGGATAGAAATACCATTTATTTCAAATTCAAATACTAAACTAAAAAGGCATACGTTATTACCTTGCAACCGTGAAGATTATCTGGAGGCTTGTAACCAGGTAATTCCTGAGCGGTGGTATAAAACAAAAAGAAAAAACGAAATATAATATTGTATAGCATAGCCTCAATTTACTGTATTTTTATCCAGCTATTGTTTTTTAAGAAATAATTGGATAGGTTTACCGGCTAAATTGAATATGTCGTAACCTGAGAGAAATTATGAAGAAAATTATTTCGCTTATTGCTGTTCTTGCGGTTCTTGCCAGCTGTAGTAGAGGCGATCGTGGACAACTTGTAGGTGCTGAAGGAAAGAAGTGGAACCCTGAGAAGCCCTATGGGATGACATTAATTCCTGGTGGAGCGTTTATTATGGGTAAATCTGATGATGATATTGCCGATATGAAGAATGCACCGCCAAAAACAGTGACCGTTCGTTCTTTTTATATGGACGAAACAGAGATTACCAATGCGGAATATCGCCAGTTTACTAATTGGGTACGTGATTCTATCGTTAGAACAATGTTGGCTATAGAGGCAGATTTTACAGGGGCAACTCCCGGTGACGGTGGAATAGGTGAATTTGCGTTTGCAGATGGTGATCCTGAAAATATGACCGTATACGAAAAGTACATGTATGATAACTATACTTCCTTTTCTGAGGACTATTTAGGACGTAAGTTAAATAAGGATGTTGATATAATTTGGGATACCCGTGATTACCCAGATGAGGCCTATACAAGAATAATGGTGGACAGTGTATACATTCCACTGGAGGAATCCTACAATGGTCAACGTACAATTGATGTAAAGAAATTAAAGTTCAGGTATAAGTGGATGGATATTCAGGCTGCTGCCAGAAATAAAGAACTTAGTAGGAAAGATTTCATCAAAACTGAAGTGGTTCCGGTTTATCCAGATACCACAGTTTGGATAAGGGACTTTAACTATTCCTATAATGAGCCCATGCATAATGATTACTATTGGCATACTGCATACGATGATTATCCGGTGGTTGGAGTTTCGTGGAAACAAGCTAAAGCTTTTACCCAGTGGAGAACCTTATATCATAATGCTTATAGAAAAGAAAGAGGTATTCACGATGTACCAACCTACAGGCTTCCAACTGAAGCAGAATGGGAATATGCTGCCCGTGGCGGTTTAGAATCTGCTACTTACCCCTGGGGTGGCCCATACGCTAAAAACGACCGTGGTTGTTTTATGGCAAACTTTAAACCATTAAGAGGAGATTACGCTGCAGATCAGGCTTTATATACTGTAGAGGCAAAATCTTATGACCCTAATGATTATAACTTATACAATATGGCTGGAAACGTGGCTGAGTGGGTACACTCTTCTTATGATCCTAACTCTTATGAATATATGTCTTCCATGAACCCTTCTGTTAATAATGAAGAGGATGCGAGGAAAGTAGTTCGTGGTGGATCCTGGAAAGATGTAGCTTACTTCCTTCAGGTGAGTTCCAGGGATTACGAATATGCAGATACAGCCCGAAGCTATATTGGATTCAGGACTGTCCAGGATTACCTGGGAACAGATGTTACCTTAAATCAACCACCTAAATAAAAATTAACCCTCAACTTATTTACCCACCAAAAATCAATTAATCTTATTTTAATTATGGCAAATTCAAAAAATAGAATGAAAATCATGAACATGGTGTACGGTTTAGGTGCATCTGTTGTTATCCTTGGTGCACTTTTTAAAATCATGCACTGGCCTTACGGTAACTTAATGCTTATCGTTGGTCTTATTACTGAAGCTGTAGTATTTGCTGTTTCGGCTTTTGAGCCTGTAGATGATGAATTAGATTGGTCACTTGTATATCCTGAATTAGCAGGAGGTACTGCTGTTGAAAGACAACAAGCCTTGGTTGAAGCAGAACAAACAGAAGCTGCTCTTTCTAAAAAGTTAGATAACTTACTTAAAGAAGCCAAAATTGACGCTAACTTGATGAACAGCCTTGGGGAAAGCATTCGCAACTTCGAAGGTGCTGCAAAAGGTATTGCTCCAACCGTTGATGCTATGGCCTCTCAAAGGAAATATAGCGAAGAGCTAACTCTTGCAGCGGCCCAAATGGAGACATTGAATAATTTATATAAAGTACAGGTAGAATCTTCTTCAAGACAAACTGAGATCAACCAGGAAATTGCTGAGAACGCCGGTAAACTTAAAGAGCAAATGAGCAATATGGCTGCTAACCTTTCTTCTCTAAACGGAGTTTATGGAGGAATGTTAACGGCTATGAATGGAAGAGCTGTATAATTAGTTGTTTCAACTAAAACAATTAATAAACTAAAAAATTTTAAATGGCGTCTGGAAAACAATCCCCAAGGCAGAAGATGATTAACCTAATGTACCTGGTTTTCATCGCAATGCTTGCACTTAATATGTCAAAAGAGGTACTTACCGCTTTTGGTCTGTTAAATGAAAAATTATCAGAATCAAATCAAACCACGACTCTTCGAAATGCTGCTTTCATGGCGGGGTTAGAAGAGAAGGTAAATGAGCAACCTGCGAAATATGCCCCACTAAAAGAAAAAGCAGAAAAAGTTGATGCACTTGCGACAGAACTAAACACTTATATTGAAAACCTTAAAAACAATCTTACTGAGAATATCGATGCTACAGATTATGAGTCTATGGATCGGCCAGACCGGCTTGATGAACTATTTTTCGTAAGTGGTAAAAATTCACCTACGGGAGAAGAGTTCCTTCAAAAAATTGCGGAATTCCGTGAGGGAGTGACTGCTATTATTGGTGATCAATATGAAGGTATTGCAAGGGAAGTACAAAATGAATTTGCCGTACAACCTGTAGAAAACAGAGAAGGAATTGAAGTGCCATGGCTGGAGTACCATTTTCAGGGATATCCTTTAATCGCTTCAATTACAAAACTTACCCAAATGCAGGCTGATATAAAAACAGCTGAAAGCAAAATACTATCGGCTATGTTATCGGGGCAGTTACAAAGTGAAGTTTCGTTAACCAATTATGAAGCGATTGTGATTCCTTCGAAAACAGCCTTCTTTAGTGGAGAGAATTTCCAGGGAAGAGTGGTTTTAGGTCGTGTTGACAAAACTTTACGTTTTGACAATGTGGTAATCAATGGAAGAGAAGTAAAAAGTACAGAAGCTGGACAGGTGGTACTTGAATTTCCTGCAGGAAACGTAGGAGAGCAGGAAATAAAAGGAGAACTTCAGTTCAAAGAGGGTGATTCTGTTGTCAGGATCCCTGTTAATAGTTCTTACGCTGTAATTCCTAAGCCAAATTCGGCGGTTATATCTGCAGATAAAATGAATGTGGTTTATCGTGGGGTAAAAAACCCTATGACCATTTCCATTCCGGGAGTTGGGGCTGTTACTGCTAATGCGCCTGGTTTATCACAAGCCGGTGGAGCAGGCAACTATGTGATGGATGTAACAACTTTACAGGCACGTGAAGTTACTATTAATGTAAGTGGAAAACTTCCGGGTGGAGAAACTGTATCTGACAGTAAAACCTTTAGAGTTAAAGACATTCCTAGCCCTGTTGGGACAATTCGTGGAGAAGACGGATCTGTAAAAATGCCACGTAACAACCTTGAAATTGCAACGGTTGGAGCAGCTTTACCAGATTTTGATTTTGATTTAGGATTGAACATTACCGGTTTCAGCTTTAAGGTTTCCGGTCAACCAACTATTCAGGTAAGAGGAAATAATCTTGATGCAGCAGCTAAAGCAGCATTGAGAAGAGCGACAAGAGGAGAAACTGTTCAAATTTTTGATATAGAAGCACAATTAGCATCAAATTCCGGATACAAGCTTAAAAAAGTATCTCCGGTATTTGTTGAGTTAACGAATTAATAATTTTAATACCATGAAAAGGAATCAATTTTTGATAGCGGTATTTGGAGTTTTATTTACTATTTCGTCTTACGGGCAGTCAAACATTTTAAATGCAAAATCGCCAGAAGACATTGGTAAATTATCTGAAGCCCAGACAGCAAGAGAGAAAAATGAGAAGCCGTTACAGTACGGTTATATTGAAGATAGAGACATTTTATGGGCCAAAAATACCTGGGAGATAATTGATCTTGATGAAAGAGTAAATTTTCCTTTGTACTATCCAATTGATACCATAAATATTGGATCTGTAAGAAGATCTCTTTACGACGTTTTAATGAGTGGAATAAAGAGCGGAAAGATTAAAAATATTTATGCCGATTCTTACTTTACTGAAAAGCGAACACTAAATGATATTAGTGCTGCAATATCCAAAGTTGATACAACAGATCTTGGTATTGAACAATTTAATGCCGGTGAAGAGATTGATGCACAGTTTATTAACAGGAGAGATCTAACCTCTGCTGATATTGCCGAATATCATATTCGCGGAATGTGGTATTTTGATAAACGACAGGCAGAACTTAAGTTTAGATTATTAGGAATTGCCCCGGTTGCGCCCGATGTGAACTTTATTGATGACGAAGAGCCGGATTTGGTTGAGCTTTTTTGGGTTTGGTTTCCAGATGCCCGTGAAATTCTTTTTGATGCCATTGCCTTTACTGGAGGAAATTCAGCTCAGGAAGTATCTTTTGATCATTTGTTGAATTCCAGGAGATTTCATTCTCTAATTTACAAGGAGGATAATGTTCAGGGAGATAGGGAAATTAACGATTACATAACTGAAAATGCCTTCCAGCAACTTCTTGAATCCCAAAGAATCAAAGAAATGATTCGAAATTTCGAACAGGACATGTGGAATTATTAAAATATTGATTTATATATTTAAAAAAGCTGCCTTTAAGGCAGCTTTTTTTGTTAAGAATTTAAGCAATTGGTTGAAAATCTCCTTAAAGATTTTATAAAGTGCCATCAAACCTCTTCCTCTCCTTTCAAAATTTTATACCTTAAAAGGAAAGTCATTAATATTTAAAATCAGTAAGATGAATACTTGTGTTAATTTTAAGGAAATAAAAAATAGTTTTCTGTTGATCATTTTTATAATGTTTTCAGTGGGATGTGGTAATGAAGGAGACCGTGAAGAAGAAGATTTAGAGGTTGTTACTGAAGAACCTGTTTCTCCTGTTGAGGATGGGAGGCAGGAATGGAATTATGAAAATACTGACTGGCAAACACTTGGGAGCAATGAGTGCAGTAGTGCTGTACAGTCACCTGTAAATATAGATACAGATGAAGCGATTCCTGCCCGGCTTTCAGATATTAATTACGAGTATGAGCCTTTCAACATGAATATTGTTGATAACGGTCATACTATTCAGGTTTGGGGTACAGACAAAAGTTTTATTACCGTGGAAGGTAAAAGATATCAATTCAAACAATTTCATTTTCATGCGCCGGCAGAACATACTATAGATGATAAGCGATATCCTATGGAAATGCACCTGGTTCACCAGGAAGTTGGAACCAGTAATCTGGTAGTTCTGGGAGTTTTTATAGAAGAGGGAGCTCCTAATCAATTCCTGGAAAAGGTGTTTGTGGACATTCCCGAAGAGAAAGAAAAAGAAATAACTACAAGTGTGGTTTTAACCCTGTCTGACTATATTCCGCCTGCACAGGAGCATTTTACATATATAGGATCTTTAACCACTCCCCCTTGTACAGTAGGGGTAGACTGGATTGTATTTAAAGAGCCGATAGCAGCTTCTGCAGAACAAATTGCGAAATTCACTGCCATATATGCTAACAATGCACGACCGGTTATGCCTCTTAATAACAGACGGGTTTTAAGAACAGTAGAATAGAAAATTTTTCGCCGCAGAAAATTGCAGCAGGTATATTTTGTGGCAATAAACTCTTTCTTTAATTTCGGTGCATGTTAGATTATATAGTTGTAGGCGCCGGATTAAGCGGAATAGCCGTTAGTGAAAATTTAATTTCCCTTGGAAAGAACATTCGGGTTTTTGAAAACAGGTCTCAAAGTTCATCTACCGTGGCCGGGGGAATTTTTAATCCGGTTATTTTAAAAAGATTTACTTTGGCCTGGAAAGCAGATGAGCAATTAAAAGCAGCCATACCTTTTTATAAAGGCCTTGAAGAAAAGTTGAATGTGAAATTAGTCCACAACCTTCCCGTTTACAGAAGGTTCAATTCGGTTGAGGAACAGAATAACTGGTTTGAAGCTATGGACAAACCTTCTGTAGCGCCTTTTTTAGATGAAAAACTAGTTACATCCCTGAATCCTAATATTCAATCTCAATTTTCTTTTGGACAGGTACGGGAGGCAGGTACCATAGACACAGAACTTTTATTAAATGAATACAGGGCCTATTTGGCGGGAAGAGATCAAATTGTATTTGAAGATTTTAAATATAATGAAGTTAAGGTCTTAAAAAGCTCCGTTTCCTACCGGGATATTGAAGCAAAAAAAATTATTTTTTGCGAAGGCTTCGGTTTAAAAAACAACAAATTCTTCAGCTATCTCCCATTGCAGGGAAATAAAGGAGAATATATCATCATAAGATCTAAAGATCTTAAGCTGGAGGTAGCAGTAAAGTCTTCAGTATTTATCCTTCCATTAGGAAATGGTCTTTACAAAGTGGGGGCGACCTACGACAATAATGATAAAACCCAGGAGCCGACAGAAAAGTCAAAAAATGAACTGCTGGGACATTTAAGGAGAATGATTACCTGCAGTTTCGAGTTGGTGGACCAGGTTGCAGGAATAAGACCTTCTACAAGAGACAGAAGACCATTAGCAGGAAGGCATCCTGAATTAGAACAACTATATTGTTGTAATGGATTTGGGAGCCGTGGAGTGCTTATTGCCCCTCCTTTGGCTGAGGAAGTTGTTAACCTGTGTGAGAATGGAATACCCCTTTCCGCCGAAACAGATCTTAAAAGGTTTGATAAGTATTATCCCGGTGGCTTGCGGTAGTGAAGGAACATATTGATCCAGATATTTCTGGAAACTCTCATGATTATGGGCATAAATACGATCAATGTTATTGTTATCGCAATAAATGTATCTATTAACCCGCCGCCAAAAAAGAAGTAGGTAATAATGAATGCTGCCGTGGCAAATGCAATTCCTACCGCATAACTCACATACATAGCCCCAAAAAAGAAAGAAGGTTCAATCTTATATTTTGTACCGCAATTGGAACAGCGTTCGTGCATTTCGAAAATCCTGCCCAATTTATAGGGATTTTGCTCCTTGTACATGCTTTCTTCCTGGCATACAGGACAAGTTCCGGTTAATATGCTGTACAACTTCGTACCCTTTAAGAATCTCATTTCTATTTTTTTACCACCGCAAAATTAAGCATCTTTGCAAAAAATTTAGTACGACTAATGCTTAATATACATAATTTATCCATATCGTTCGGAGGGGAGACCTTGTTTGATGAAATTACCTTTAGGCTGGGAGCCGGAGATCGTGTAGGACTTATAGGTAAAAATGGTGCGGGAAAATCTACAATGCTCAAGATCTTATCGGGTGAACAGGAACCGGATACGGGACAAATAGCGAAGGATAAAGAACTGAAAATCGGGTTCTTAAAACAGGATATTGATTTTATCCAGGGAAGGACTGTAATTGAGGAAGCTCAACAGGCATTTGAAGAAATAAAAGCCATTGAGAAGAAAATAGATCATATCAATGAACAGCTTGCGATCAGGACCGATTATGAAAGTGAGAGTTATACGCAGCTTATTCAGGATCTAAGCGAGATCACCCATCAATACGAAATTATTGGAGGATACAATTATCAGGGCGAAACTGAAAAGGTTTTAATGGGTCTTGGTTTTGAACGAAACACTTTCGATAAAGTAACTGATACCTTTTCCGGCGGTTGGAGAATGAGGATTGAACTGGCAAAACTTCTTTTGCAGAGTAATGATATCTTGCTTCTCGATGAGCCTACCAACCACCTCGATATCGAATCTATTATCTGGTTGGAATCCTTTTTAAATAATTATCCCGGGTGTGTGATAATCGTTTCTCACGATAAGATGTTCCTGGATAACGTTACCAACAGGACCATCGAAATTTCTCTTGGAAAGATCTATGATTATAAAAAGCCATACTCTCAGTATCTGGTTTTAAGAGAAGAACTGCGGGAACAACAGCTTGCTTCTCAGAAAAATCAGGAAAAGCAAATCGAACAAACTGAAAGGCTCATCGAAAAGTTCCGGGCGAAAGCTTCTAAAGCTTCTATGGCGCAGTCTTTAATTAAAAAACTTGACAAGATTGACAGGATTGAAGTAGATGAAGATGATAATGCAGTAATGAACGTCCGGTTTCCGGTTTCTATACAGCCGGGGAAAGTTGTGATTGAGGCAAAACACATCGGGAAAAAGTATGGAGATAATCAGGTTCTTGAAAATATTGATCTGTTGATTGAACGAGGCAGTAAAATTGCTTTTGTGGGTCAAAACGGACAGGGAAAATCTACGCTGGCAAAGATTATTGTTGAAGAAATTTCCCATACAGGGAATTTGAAGTTGGGTCACAATGTGCAGCTGGGATATTTTGCCCAAAACCAGGCAGATTATCTGGATGGTGAAAAGACGGTTTTGGATACTATGATCGATGCAGCAAATGAAAGCACTCGTAGCAGAGTAAGGGATATGTTAGGTTCTTTCCTTTTTAGAGGGGACGAAGTAAGTAAGAAAGTAAAAGTACTCTCGGGTGGTGAAAGGAACAGGCTGGCTCTTTGTAAACTGTTATTGCAGCCCTTCAATGTCCTTATTATGGATGAGCCCACGAACCACCTGGATATAAAATCGAAGAACGTCTTAAAGATTGCTCTTAATAATTTTGAAGGAACTTTGATATTAGTTTCTCACGACCGGGACTTCCTTCAAAACCTTACTTCTACTGTGTATGAATTCAAGAATCACAGGATCAAAGAATATTTAGGAGATATAGATTTTTACCTGGAGCAGCGTAATGTTGAAAATATGCGGGCAATTGAAAAACGGGATAAAGTAGTTAAAGATGATTCTAAGAATTCAGATAGTAAACAGGCATACAACGATCAGAAAAAATTTAAGTCTCTCAATAATAAATTGAGTAATACAGAGGCAAGCATTAGTAAAATAGAAAAGGAACTTGAGGCCCGGGACCGGGAAATGGCAGAGGATTATGAAAAAGCAGTTTCCAAACCTTACTTTCTGGAGAATTATCAGAAAAAGAAAAAAGAGCTGGCAAATCTTATGAAATCCTGGGAGCAATTGCAGGAAGAACTAGAACAGCTGGCATAGCAAATCCTTATTTTTAGCTTTATTTAACGAATGTTGATTAAACGATTGGGGATTTTTGCCGTCTAATGGATAAGTAAAAATTTCTCATGCGTAAAATTATATTATCATTATTAGGGATATTATTAGTTGTAGCAGCCATATTTGGTGCTAAAATGATCATCGACAGTAACACGGTAGAGCGGCCTCCACTTAAGAAGATTACAAAATCTGTTTTTATTGATACTGTAGAGAACAGGACGGTTCCCATTGTTATTCCGGCAAATGGTACGGTAACTGCTTTAAATAAAACCGAGCTTTTCTCTGAAGTGGAAGGAGTCTTCAGGAGTAGCAGTAAACCTTTTCGCCCGGGACAAAATTATCAGCGGGGACAAATATTATTAAATATTGATGCATCAGAATTTGCTGCCAATGTAAGAGCAGCCCGCAGTGAACTTTATAATACCATTACAGCGATAATGCCCGATCTTAGGCTGGATTATCCTGAAATTTATCCGAAGTGGGAGCAGTATCTCAATAATTTTGATGTCAATAGAAATCTGGCTCCTCTTCCGGTGACAGGATCCAATCAGGAGAAATATTTTATTTCGGGACGAGGGGTTAATGCCGCTTATTACAATATAAAAAATTTAGAGGCGAGGCTTAACAAATTTACCATTGTTGCGCCCTATACCGGTACGTTAACCGAAGCTTTGGTAACGGAAGGATCCTTAGTGAGGCCGGGACAAAAACTGGGGGAATACATAGACCCTTCAGAATTTGAGCTGGAAGTAGCTATCAGTAAATCCTTTAGCGATCTTCTAAAAATAGGTGAAAAAGTAAACCTTACCAATCTTGAAAAGACCCAAACTTTTGAAGGAGTTGTAAGCAGAATCAATAACAGGATCGATGCTTCTTCACAAACCATACAGGTATTTATTAAAATTGATGATCCTGCTGTTCGGGAAGGAATGTACCTGGAGGCAAACCTGGAAGCCAAAGAAATAGAAAATGCCATAGAAATACCGCGGGAATTGCTGGTAGATCAAAACAAGGTTTTTGTGGTAAGGGACAGTGTGCTTCAACTCGTAGAAATAGATCCTGTTTATTTTGCAAAGGAAAGGGTAGTAATAAAAGGACTGGAAAGCGGTACAAGACTTATTTCGGCTCCGGTACCCGGGGCTTACAGTGGAATGCTGGTGGAAGTGAATGATAATCCTAATCCAGTAAAGTCCAGGTAGCCTTGAGAAAAATAATCACTTACTTTATAAAGTATGAAGTTGCTGTAAACGTTGTTGTTTTCGCTTTCATATTGTTCGGGATCATTGGGATCTTCAACATGAAGTCTTCATTTTTCCCTCTGGAGGAATCAAGAATCATAAATATTAATGTCGCGTACCCCGGTTCTTCTCCCGAAGAAATTGAAGAAGGGATTATTCTTAAAATTGAAGATAATTTAAAAGGCCTTACCGGTATTGAAAGAGTCACTTCTACCGCAAGGGAAAGTGGGGGTTCAATAACTGTAGAGATCCAGCAGGATGAAAACATTGATGTGTTATTATCTGAAGTTAAAAATGCTGTAGACAGGGTTCCCAATTTTCCTGCAGGTATGGAGCCGCTCGTTGTGGCAAAGCAGGAAAGGGTAAGGTCTACTATTAGTTTTGCACTTAACGGGGAGAATATTCCGCTTTCCACACTAAAACAAATTAGCCAGCAAATAGAAAATGATTTAAGGGCTTTAGACGGGGTTTCGCAAATTGAAATTTCAGGATATCCCGAAGAAGAAATTGAAATAGCCGTTAGGCAGGATGATCTTCTGGCTTACAATTTAACTTTTGAAGAAGTTGCCTCTACAGTTGCCAATTCAAATATTTTGACCACAGGCGGAACGATAAAAACCTATGCCGAAGATTATTTGATCAGGGCAAATAACCGTGCCTACTTTGCCGATGCCTTAAAGGATCTTGTAGTAAGGTCTAATCCTGAAGGACAAACAATAAGGTTGAGTGATGTGGCAGTGGTTCGGGATCGGTTTTCTGAAACTCCCAATGCACTTTTTTTCAATGGTAATATGGCTGTTAACATTGAAGTCAACAATACAAATAATGAAGATCTTTTATCTACTGCAGATAAGATCAATGAGTACATTGAAAATTTTAACGAGCGCAATACTAACCTACAACTGGATGTTGTAAGTGATGCTTCAATAACGTTAAACCAAAGGACCCAGTTACTTCTTGAAAACGGATTTGTAGGAATATTACTGGTGCTTCTGTTCCTGTCTTTTTTCCTGAACACAAGACTTGCTTTTTGGGTGGCTTTCGGTTTACCGGTAGCCTTCCTGGGGATGTTCATTTTTGCAGCCCAGTTTGGGGTAACGATCAATGTGTTATCTCTGTTCGGGATGATCATCGTTATCGGGATCCTGGTAGATGATGGGATTGTAATTTCTGAAAATATTTATCAGCATTACGAAATGGGAAAGAATCCCATACGTGCTGCTATTGATGGAACTATGGAAGTGGTTCCGCCTATTTTTTCAGCAATTATTACTACTGTTCTTGCCTTTGGAACCTTTTTATTCCTTGACAGTAGAATTGGGGAATTTTTTGCCGAAGTTTCCACTGTAGTAATATTGACATTAACTGTTTCATTAATTGAAGCGTTTATTGTACTGCCTGCCCATATCGCCCATTCTAAGGCTCTGGTAAGAAATACAGGGGAGGAAAATAAGAAGAAAAGCAAAATTGATAGATTTTTTGATAAACTAAGAGGGTTTAACAGGACAGGAGACAAAATTATGGTCTACCTGAGGGATAATTTTTACAGCCCAATTCTTCGGTTTGTCCTAAAGCAGCAAATTCTAAGTTTTGCAATTCTTGCATCCCTTTTCATTCTAACAATTGGCGCTATTGGCGGGGGGTGGATTAAAGTTACTCTTTTTCCAAGCATTGCCAGTGACAGGGTTTCCATTGATCTTTTAATGGCTGAAGGAACAAACCCCGCGAAAACTGATTCTATTATTTCAATGGTGGAAGCGGCTGCATGGAGGGTAAATGAAGATTTTACCGCAAGACAGACCGGTAACAAACCTGTAGTCGAAAATATTATTAAGCGGGTAGGCCCCGGTAATAATAAAGCTTCGTTGCAGGTAAACCTGCTGCCTGGGGAGGAAAGGGATTTTGCTTCGCCAGATATTACCAATGCAATAAGGGAAGAGGTGGGCCCGGTTTTTGGAGTTGAAAGTCTTACTTTTGGCTCGGGTGGAAATTTTGGAGGAAGCCCTGTTTCGGTTTCTCTCCTCGGAAATAATTTTGCTGAACTTGAAGCAGCCAAGGAAGAATTAAAAGAGATCCTGCAGAATAACAGCCTTCTTAAAGATGTAACAGATAGTGATCCTGAAGGTATTAAAGAAATTGACATTAAGCTAAAAGACAATGCTTATGCTCTTGG
>CAZXEY010000046.1:0-21686 GCA_964639695.1 uncultured Antarcticibacterium sp.
TCCTCCTGTTGCAAATGCAGATATCGAGGTATTAATTTAGGTACGCTACCTGGAGATAATTCCATTAAATCGGGTGAATATTTCGCACATCCCAGGAACCGGTTCTGGAAAATAATTTCTGAAATTACCAATCAACCGGTTCCGGTAGATTATTCAGATAAACTGGAATTATTGAAAATATCTAAAATAGGGGTTTGGAATGTTTTGCAAAAAGCCGAAAGAAAAGGTAGCCTGGATTCAGCAATACAAAAAGCAACACCTAATGATATAGAAAGCTTTCTTAAGGCTCATAAGAAAATAAAGATAATTGGTTTTGACGGTCGTAAAGCAGAGGCTTTATATGACAAATATTTCACAAGAAAAAACTGGTATAACTTATTTGCCATTGCCCGGCTGCAGCCCTGCAAATGCCCGTTATACCCTTGAAGCTCTTTGCGAAAAATGGAGGGAAATTTTAAAGTAGATCTCCAAAAAAGCTAATAAAAACTTTCCCGGAAAAAAATTTCTCCTACAATAAAAGCAGTTTCTATATTCACAGATCTAAGCCAAAATGTGGATTTCTCCTGCTGCCCGGACTCCAGATCGCAACGCACCTTCCATAGTACTTCGTAGAATACTCGTATGTTCTCCTGCGAAATGAATTCTACCATGTGGCTTTTGAAGAGCGGTTAAGTAAGCGGTGACATTGCCGGGTGCAGGCCAGCTAACTGCTCCTTGTGAATAGGGATCTTCACTCCATGCTTTGACATATCCTTTTTGGAAATGATCTTCCACCTGCGGATGGATCTTCTTCATATCCTGAAGGGTTTCCCGAAGTAATTGGTCTTTTGACAGTTTTGCCATGGCTGTTGCTCTTTTACCTGCAACCATATTTTCAAAAAGTGCAGGTCCATTTTTAGGATCCTTTGTATTTAGATGTCCAACCACAGCACCGGGAAGAAGATCTGAAACAGCATTTCCCGAAACATTTTCCTTAATCCAGAATGGCTCCTCCACCTGCAGATAGGTTCTTGTAATATCCAGGTAAGGCATATTTTCAATGGCCAGTTTTTTATCCGGAGGAAGAACAGGAAGGATTGGTAACCTTTGCATCACCTTCGCCGGAAGGGTACTAATTACATAATCTGCCTCATAAGAAGAGCCTTTTAAGCCCTCCTTTACTGATACGGTTACGCCTTCTGCTTTACTTTTAATAGATTCCACCTCTACCTTATAACGAATATTTTCCTTAAGTTTTTCTGCCATTGCCCTTGGCAGTTGATCGTTCCCACCTTTTAGTAAAAAGGGAGCAGCCCCCATAAAAAGTCCAAAATCTGAAACTGCCATTGAAATTCCTGAAGATTCCTTAGGCATAGCACCAAACCACTGCGTATCCCGAACAAGTTCAATGGCGCCTTTACTTGCACCTTTTGAAGCCATATAATCTTCCAATGAAATTTGATCCAATTCTTTCAAAGGAGATTTGGACCAGTTCTCCGGTTGGGAAATATCTTTAGGCAGAGTCTCAATTATGTATTTATTTACTATTCCCCAAGGGCCTAATTTCTGCTCATCCTCAGTGAGATCATAAGGCCACTTTACAGGCTCCCCCGGTTGAACAACAAATCTTTCCCCTTTTAAATGGTGCACCACCGGTGCAGTAGGCATAACATAAGGTACTTTTTCAAGGCCTAATTCATTAATGTATTTAAGTGCAGTCGTGTAGGATTCTGAAAATGCAGCGGCACCCTCTTCGGCTTGTAAGCCTTCGGCAAAGGGCTCTCTAAGAGTTGAAACCCTACCCCCCGGCCTGTCCCT
The DNA here is from genome assembly GCA_964639695.1 of uncultured Antarcticibacterium sp. Lineage (GTDB taxonomy): Bacteria > Bacteroidota > Bacteroidia > Flavobacteriales > Flavobacteriaceae > Gillisia. The sequence goes on from CAZXEY010000046.1 coordinate 1,798, forward strand.
TGCTTCAAGAACCGTTACCATATGCCCGGCTTGTTTTAACTCCCATGCCGCAGCAAGCCCTGAGAGGCCTGCCCCCAGGATTAAAACATTTTTAGGAGCACTGGTCTTTTTACTCAGGAAAGTTTGTGCTGAAAGCATACCGGGAAAATAAATTCTTGCACCAATGGCTCCGGCTCCAAGAGCGATTTGCTGTAAAAATCTTTTTCGGGAAGATTTGTTGATGTCCTTAATATCCATACCGCTTAATTTAATTGTTATATAATTCAATTTATCCCTGGATAAAAGAGTATCCGGAAATTATAAATGCCAACAACATTTAGGGCCCGGGCGTAGCGCCAAAAATTCTACTAAAACACAAGTGCAAAAGAATATCCAGGTTGTTAAATATAATTAAAATTTAATTTAACACATTAAATATCAGGCATTTAAATTAAAATTTTAATGATTTTATTTAGTGACCAGAATTAATTCAGGAGAAAAATTGATCATAATCCAGGCCCAGTTTTGAATCCTGTTTTTATCCCCTCCTTTAAGTAATTCAAGGCTTTTGCTGCCAAACATTTGGGAATATCCGAGGTTAATTTTTAGATCTTTACGTATAACATATCCGGCGGTTAGATCAATTTCTGTTCCCAGGTAATTATCCTGTACTTTACCGGCAGCATCAGTTAGAGTTGCTGCTGCAGAGAATAAGTGGGGCATCAAAGCAATTTCCAGATGAGTGGTTGAGTAGGAAAACCTTCCGAAGAGATCCAGCAAACCCAATGAATGCTGGTGATTCCCTACGTAAAAATAATCCATATATCCATTAAATGCATGGTTGGTTCCAAATAAAGGAGTGAATGATCTAACTGCAGACGGCTCTGCATTCATATCGGTTCCGGAGAGATATTCTGCCCCTGCTCCCGCTTTCCAGTTATTATTAAGGCTGTAATTTATATTTATGCCTCCATACCATCCGGAAACCTCCTTATTCTTTGCCTCGCCGGTTTGGCCGTAAACACTAATGTCACCAAAAAATTTTCCGTAGAAAAACCTGTGAAACAGGCCAAACGTCTGGAGATAATCCACTTCCCTTTCCTGCTGTATATTTTCATATTCGTACCCTGTGTTCATCAATAAAAAACTAAATCCTGCACGATTAAACTCCACGTGATACCACGCCAGCTAAAGGTTCTTGTATGAATTTACCAAGTAAGGAGACAGAACCAGTGTTTCTGTTTCATTATTATAAGCAAAAGCAACCTCCAGCCTTTTACCTGTGCGGGGCCTCCAGGAAAACAACAGCGCGTCGTGACTTTGCCCCTGCTGGGCCCAGTCTACTTCCCCTAAAATCCGCTGATTATCATACGACAATACCTGCCTTCCTATTCTAAAGAAAAAAGAATGGCTTAAGTAGTATTGGCCATAGGCCTCAAAAATTGAAAAAGCATGGGTGTCTTGTAATCTCATTGTCGAAGATTCTCCCCAAACTCCAATTGCCTGTGCAGAAATTTTTACCTTTACCGTACTATCATCATACAGGAGATTGATCCGGGAGCGCTGGGAAATATGCGCAGCAGGATCTGTACTTTGGGATAGAAGGCTCTTATATCCATTCCTGAATTCGAACCGGGGCCGAATCTGTAAATTCGCCTCCAATGTTTGGGAATACAATGTAAAGGTGGAAAAAAACGATATTAACAGAAGAAGCGGTTTCATTTGAAAAGATTTTCTTTACAAATGAAGGCTTTAGGGCACTCCTAAGTTATGACCTGACTCATATCCCTTCAGGATATCTGCTTATTTTTGGTTCCTGACTTCCTTAAGTTTATTGATTTCCTCCTGTAAATCCTCTTCAAAATGGTCTGGCCTCACAATCTCATTCCATTCAATTCCACTCGTTATTTCAACATTGGTTCCGGCAATAATTTCCATCAAATCCTCATTATTCTGCATATATATTTCGAGCCGCTACGTGACCTCTTCAATTTCCTCTATGGATCTTGCTCTCTCCTCGTTGCTGTTCGTTTCCTTTCCTCTTTTCTTTATCCCCTGAAAATCCTTCAGCAGATTTTCAAGCCATTTTATATGAACTTCCAGTTTTTCTTTTTTCATCTCCATTTTCTATTTCTTCAAGATTTATTTAAGCTTTTTAAAATCTCTCAACTTTAAATTTACGTATTATGTTGCCTAATGCGTTTTCTAACCTATTTAAGATTTTCCTAAATATGCATATAAGAAACAGTCTTTGATTACATTTTCAAATAAAACCAAAAGAAGAGGGTGCTGAATTAATTACTGATAATTATAGAATTTTTTCAGGGATTTGAATTCAACATTTTAAAATTGGAACATTTTAATAAATAATTTAGATTTGTTTAATTGTTTACCTTTCCCATGGAATATATAAAACAGAATTTTAATATCAATGATCTTGAACAGTTAAGTGGAGTAAAAGCTCATACTATAAGAATTTGGGAAAAGCGATATTCCATTCTTGTTCCTAAAAGGACAGATACTAATATTAGGATTTACGGTATTGATGATCTCCAAAAAATTCTGAATATTTCCTTTCTTAATGATAACGGGTATAAAATTTCACGCATTGCGAAACTCTCTGATAAGGAAGTAGCAAAAATGGTGCGGGATGTTTCCGGTAGCGACAGTGAAAAGAACAGGTCAATCAACATTTTTAAAATTGCCATGATCAATTTTGATCAGGAGCTTTTCAGCAAGACCTATGAAGACCTTACAAAGACGAAAACTTTTAGCCAAATTTTTAATGAGATCTTTATACCCCTCCTGGACGAAATAGGAATTCTTTGGCAGACGCAAACCATCAATCCTATTCACGAGCATTTTATTGCAGGCATGCTAAAGGAAAAGTTGTACAAGAACATTTCAATGTTGGAGAAACGTAAAGGATTCTCTAATAAGGAATTATACGTGCTGTTCCTTCCCGATAATGAGATTCACGAATTTGGCCTACTTTTCCTATACCACGAGTTACTTCTTAGAAAGCAAAAAACAATCTTTCTTTCCCCGGGGCTTCCCTTGAAAGACCTTAAATTTTTAAATGAAATTCATCCAAATCCAATCTTTGCCAGTTATTTAACCGTCGCTCCTAAGGAAGTACAGGAATTCTTAAATGAATTTGAAAGGGAGATCTGTGAGAATTCTTATAAAAAACTACTTCTGTTTGGAGCAAAAGTTCAGGCCATTAATCCAATTGAACAAGCTGCTCATATTAAGATCTATAAATCCATTTCTGAATTTTTAAGTGATCTGGACTTAAAAGAAGTTTAAACATTCCTTGAATGGTGTCTTAATTAATTACCATCCTTAAAATAAATTTTTCTTTGGCCTAAATTATTTTGTTTTATTTAAGAATCTGTTGACATTTTATTTTGATGAGGTGTTTCTACTTTTACCTAAAGGAACAAATTCTTAAAATTATGCTTAACTACAAAGGCTACATCGCACAGGAACTCCCGGAAAAGGAAATGCAGGCGCTTCACAAAATGCTGAAAAAGGAATCACCAGTACCAGTAAAAAAGAAGCCATTTACGTCAAGGGTATTCAACAGCATTTTCTAATTGCCATTTTATCGATTCAAAGAAAAATTACATATAATTTATTTGATGCACTTCAGGAGAAGTGCATTTTTTATTATCCCTGGAGAGCTTTAATTTAAGATTAAATATGAACCTAAATCCTTTCTTCACCAGGTAACTTTAGTCTACTTCACTCCTCCTTTCATTAATTCTTTAACTTCAAACACTTAATGTTGTGAGTAATCAAAGAAAGTTTCTCAAAACATTTCAAAGAAGATTTTAAACAATACCCTTCTGAAAGTCAGTTTATTAACCCCGTTATTTTTGTTCAATTAGTTTAAATTCATACTTTTTTAAAAAAAAAATTAATTATCTCATGTAACCTTTTTTGATTTCCTTACTCTTTACCATGAACATCAATCATCAAACTTCTTGAAGGAGCTTACAGACGAAATTTTAATGCAAAAAGTTGCAGGTGGAAACCTGGATGTATTGCAAATCCTTTTTGAAAGGCACCACAAGCATGTATTCAATTTCCTATACAAAATGAGCGGAGATAAAATGCTTAGTGAAGATATAACCCAGGAGGTTTTCTATAAGCTCATCAAGTATAGAAGCTCCTACGATAATGGAAAATTTATATCGTGGATCTTTACAATTGCCCGGAACAGTTTAAGCACCCATTTTCGCACAAACAAGGAAAATCATAGAAGCCTTGACAAAGTAGACTATAAATATTTGGAGGAGGAAAGGGAAAATGAGGAAGATTATTCCAGGCTACAAAAAGCCCTTGACAAACTGGATCCTGCAGATAAAGAATTACTGGTCCTTCACAGGTTTCAAAAAATCAAGTACAGGGAGTTGGCAAAAATTACAGGAAGTACACAGGGAGCTATAAAAACTAAAGTAAGCAGGGCGTTGACAAAGTTGAAGAAAATTTATTTAGAAAATTACAGAGATGAAACAGGATCATATTAAGGATTTATTACCCGGGTATCTGGACGGTGAGCTTAGTAGTTCACAAGCCGGGATGGTGAAAGAGCATCTGGAAGTATGTTCAGAATGTAAACAAGAATTACTGGAATTAAAAATAGTTCTGGAAGCTTTTGAAGAAGAACCACAAACAGAACCATCAGCGGCTGTGAGAAACGGGTTTCAAAAAATGCTGGTGGATGAAAAGAGAAAATTACAACCGGAAGGTAAAGTTATTCCCATTGGCAAAGAAAAGAACCGCCATCTTTTTCGCAGCTTTCTAAAAATTGCCGCTGTAATTTCATTACTTCTTTGCAGCTATCTGCTGGGAAAATTTCACCAGCGAGAAAAACCGAATAACACGTTTACTGAAAATGTAGAATTGGAAGGTCAGCAAAATGAAATGCTTGCTTTACTTGAGAATATATCGGCAAGCAAGCGAATACAGGGAGTGAATTATTTTGAAAATTACAATGATCCCGATGAAGAGATCATTCAGGCTTTAAAAGACAGGATGTTCCATGATGAAAATAAAAATGTTCGTCTAACAGCAGTTGAAGCCTTAGGGAAATTTACTTCTTCAGAAGCTGTGAAAACAGGGTTAATAACAGCCCTGGGAAAAGAAAAAGATCCCGTTATTCAAATAGCAATTATTCAGATCCTGGTAAAAATTCAGGAGAAAAAAGCAGTAGCACCCATGAAAGAGTTACTGGAAAAAGAGGCCACAGAGCCTTTTGTAAAAGAACAAATTAAAGCATTATTACCAAGTATCACTTAATCAAATCAAAAAATGAAATTACTACACTCACTAATTTTTATCGCCTTATTCAGCATCACAGTAAGCGCACAAAATGACTACACCAAATCCCTTGACGGTATTGAATGGGTCCAGATCGATTCTAAAACAGATATTGTTGTGAAAGCACACAATAGTAACCAGCTACTTTTAAAAGGAGGCAAAGCAGAAAAAATTCCTGAAAAAGCCAAAGGTTTGAAATTGGTAGGAGAAGAAGGAACAGATAATACCAACATAGGATTTTCTGTAGAACAAAAAGGAAATACGTTAATTGTTAAAAACCTAAGAAGAGATGGAAAAGCTGAAATTTATTTACCGGCTTCCCAAAACATTTTAGTTAAAAGCCGCTATTTGAACGACATTGAAATTATCGGTTTTACAGGGGAAGTGGAAGCCAGCGCCGAAGTCGTTGGGAACATCACATTAAAAGAGGTGACCGGCCCGCTTACGGTTAATTCAAATACAGGAACTGTGGAAGTCATTTTTTCTAAACTAAATCAAAAATCTCCCACCACTATAACTACAGCCACAGGGACCGTGGATATTACGTTACCTCGTGATACCCCGGCAACAGTGACTATGAATTCCACAATGGGTGAAGTTTATACAGATTTTGACCTGAAGTTGCCTGAAAAAGACGGATTACGTGCGGTATCTTCACAAAAACTGAAAGGTGAACTCAACGGCGGCGGCGGGACAATCCAGCTGAATTCTGCTACGGGAAATATCTTTTTACGAAAAAAATAATCTATTAAAACATCAATCATGAAAAATCTTTTAATCATTCTCTTCATTGCTGCAGCAGGCTTAAGTGTAAACGCCCAACGGGTAATTGAGAAAAACATCGACTACAAAAATCAAGTGGTAAATGTGGAAGTACCCTTTGCTTCCGAAATTGAATTCAAGACCTGGAATAAACCCGGGATCTACGTTAAAGCTACTTTAACTACAGAGGAAGGAAAGTTTCTTGATCTTTATGAGCTAAACGTTAAAGAGACCAGCAACCGAATTGATATTGTTTCTAAAGCTGAACCCCTGTTCAAAAAATACCAGGAAGATTATAAAAAGAAATATTCCGGTGAGGAAAAGAGGGACAGAAGTACTATAACCTATTCCGGAGATATTATTGTTCACGATGGAATGAAATATAAGTTCGACTATGTGATTTATGTTCCTGAAGGTGCCGAAGTCAAATTAAGCAGTATCAATGGCAATCTAAAATCTGATGTTATTAAAGGGGATTTTACCGCCGATCTAATTAACGGAAATATCGACATCAACCAATATTCGGGGAATATGAAACTTAATACCATTAACGGTGAGATCAATATAGAAGTGGGAAATTCCAAATTGACTGCAGAAACCATTCACGGGAATATTTACGCCGATGATAAACTTGAATTTATTTCTGAAAAGAGAATGGTAGGACAGCATATTGAAAGTAAAAATAAAAGCGGTGCAAACAGCCTTAAGTTGAGTACGATTAATGGAAATATGTACCTAAAATAAAAGGTTGCTCCTAATAATAATTCTATTCCCGTGCAGATACTCTTCACGGGATTTTTTTCACCTCTACACCAGGAAAAATTTTTAATTAAACCACTGGTTTATAGAAGAATATTCTTCGGGATATACAATAAAATTCTTCGTTTATTTTAAAAGACCGCGGGATGTTGAAAAGTATTCCTTTTTGTTTATAGAATTTTGATTTTTCTTTCCTTCAAATCCTGCTATATACTATCTTTGATTCGTAAAAATTATCTTTAGAAATGCAGGAAGAGACAAATGATGTTCACAAAACAGCCGATGTTATTTTGATGATCATAAAGTATGAAGGAGAAATAGAGGATATTATCGAATATCCTTCCGAATTTGAAGATGCTTACAGCGAACTGGTTCGGTATAAGGTGATTAAATCTGCAGAAGGAAAATACGTTCCTGACAGGAATTTTGAAAAAGCGGCTTCCAAAGGATTTGGAAAATTTGTTTACGACCTTCAAAACCCTCCAAGGTACAAGCAGTTCCTGGCTAACAAACCTGCATTAGGCATGATTGCCGGTGCCCTGGTTTTGACCGCAGGTTACCTTATACAATCAGAAAACAGGAAGAAAGTATCTTAATCTGGCTGCTTAAAAATTTGGTGTTTTAGATCTTCAAAAGAATCCAAGCTCTAATATAAGAACCCCGTTCAAAAAAGGACGGGGTTTTTACTTTTCATACCAGAACCGTTCCACTACAAATTATTTTATTGTGACAAGAGAGGATTTTTTATGATCAAAAACTAGAGTAAAACAAGCAGATTGTCTTCTTCAAAATAAAAACGTAACTTTAAGGAATTGCTGATTGTAAAAGAAATATGAACCCTTACAGGTAGGATTACGCTTAGACTTCATTGCTTTTTCTTACTTGCTACTATTGAAGTTGATTACAAAACTTGCTAAATCGGGAAAATTTAAAAGGCTGGAAAACCTCGCCTTTTATAAGCTGCAGTTTATGTGGCTTATCTTAATATGCCTTTCCTTAAGCATTGGTAGCTGTGCTCCAAAAATTGATTTTGTAGATCCCCCGGTTGAAGAAGCCGCGAAATTCTCTTTTACGGGAACTGATACTATTACTGATAAATGGTGGACAGAATTTGAAGATCCTTCTCTTAATATTTTAGTTGACACTGCATTGGATGAAAACCTGGACCTGATTTCGATATGGTATAGATTTCAGGCTGCACAGGCCGTTGTGAAACGAGAAGCTTCTTTTCTATGGCCAGAGGTTAATTTTGCTGCAAGAAGTGCGGTAAGCAGGCCAGAACCTGATTTTGCAGGAGGGGAAAACCTGCAGGCGGGAATCTCCACTTCCTACGAAGTAGATCTTTGGGGAAGAATTAGATCGGCAGTTGAAGCAGAAGAATTTCGCGCTCAGGCCAGCTTTCAGGACTATCAATCGGCTGCTATGACTCTTTCTGCAGAAATTGGTTTGACATGGTATCAAATTGTGACTGTGAAGAAACAGCTGGAATTGATTAATGAGCAACTTGAGACAAATGAGAATATTGTTAGGTTGATACGAGCGCGATTTACCGGTGGACAGGTTCGGGCGGTTGATATTTTGAGGCAGGAACAGCTCCTGGAAAGCACCCGGAATCAAAAGATCCTGTTTGAAAGAGATCTTGCCTTGCTTCAAAACCGGCTGGCAGTTTTGCTTGGTAAACCACCTCAAAACCTGCTGGATTTACCTGCACCGGAATTTCCCGAATTACCACCCTTACCGGAAACCGGTCTACCGCTGGAATTAATTCGCCGCCGGCCCGATGTGCTTCAGGCATTTAATTTAGTACTGGCAGCCGACAGGGAAATGGCGAGTGCTATTTCCAGTAAATATCCCCGGCTATCTCTTAACCTTTCTGCACAGATGCGATCCAACAATTACAACAATTTATTCCAGGACTGGGCCTATACGCTGGCAGGAAATATCGTAGCACCCCTGCTCTATGCCGGCAGGTTACGGGCAGAAGTAGACCGTACCGAAGCTGTTAAGAACCAGTTTCTTTTCCAATATGGACAGGTTGTTCTAACGGCTTTCAGGGAAGTGGAAGATGCTCTCATTCGGGAAATAAAACAGGAAGAAAGAATCCTTGTACTGGAACGGCAACTGGATCTGGCCCAAAAGACCAATGGGCAATTGAGAAGAGAATTCCTTAACGGTTTGAGCGATTACTTAGATGTACTGCTTTCTCTGGACCAGGAGCAGCAACTGCAGAGGGATATATTACAGGCACGGCTTACACAGCTGGAAATCAGGATCGAGCTCTACCGGGCTCTGGCGGGAGGATTTGAAACAGAAAGAACCGAAGCTCTTTCAGAACAATAAAAGAAAAGGCATATATGAACAAACGAAAAATTTTAATAATCTGCCTGGGAATACTTGTAGTAACCGTGGTTGTACTTTATTTCATATTTAGTACAGAACCCACGGCAAGTTCAGATTCTGCAACAAAGCAAAGTGCGATGCTGGTGGAGGTGGTGCAGGCCGAAAGCGGCGACTACCAACCAGTAATCATAGCAACAGGAACAGTACAACCGGTGGAAGATGTCATTTTAAGCCCTTTGGTAAACGGCCAGGTAATTAGAAGAGCACCCGCCTTCTCCCCGGGAGGATTTGTAAAAGAAGGAGCTGTCTTATTGCAAATAGACCCTTCAGATTATAGAAATACACTGGAATTAAGAAAAAGTGAGCTATCCCAGGCACAAACAAATTTTGAAATGGAGATGGGAAGACAGGAAGTGGCAGAGCAGGATCTAAAACTGGCCGGTATGGATTCCCTTTCGGGACAGCAACGTTCCCTTGTGCTTAGAAAACCTCAACTGGATGCTGTAAAAGCTTCCATAGAAGCTGCGCGGGCGGCTGTAGAACAGGGTCAGCTTAACTTATCCCGAACAACTATACGAGCTCCTTTTGACGCCCATATTTTGAGCCAGAATGTTACGGAAGGTTCCCAGGTTGCCCCGGGAGATAATCTGGGCCGGCTGGTGGGTAGCGAAAACTATTGGGTGATTTTGAATGTGCCGGTAAATGATCTGCAATGGCTGCAATTTCCAAAATCCGAAAATGAGAAGGGATCGGTAGCCAGGATTAAAAATACCTCGGGATGGCAAAAGGAGACCTACAGGGAAGGATACCTGGACAGGCAGGTAGGAGCATTGGACGACCAGACAAGGCTTGCCCGGGTGCTGGTAAAAGTCCCCGATCCTTTGTCAAGGGATCAGGATAATATAGATAAGCCAGAGCTAATGATTGGTGCCTTTGTGGAAGCAGAATTGCTGGGAACAGAATTGAAGAATGTGGTACGCATTAACCGGGATTTTTTAAGAAACAATCAAACCGTTTGGGTAATGGAAAACGGTAAACTTTCTATAAGAGAAGTGGATATTATATTAACTGATGCTGAATATGCGTACATCAGCAATGGGTTAAAGGCAGGGGAACAGGTGGTAACCACGAATTTAAGTACGGTAACTGAAGGAGTGGATCTAAGAACCCAGCAGGATTCGGTTTCAGGAAATAATAGTGTACAGGAATCTGAAGAACAACAGTAATGGACAAGCCGGAGAAAAAACAAACGAGAAAAGAAGGTGCGATAGCATTTATGGCAAGAAATTCCATTGCTGCCAACCTTCTTATGGTCATTCTCCTCGGAGGCGGTATCTGGACCATGTACAATATCCAAAAAGAGGTGTTTCCGGAGTTTCAATTGGATTATGTGGAAGTGAGCGTTAATTATCCGGGAGCAGCACCCACAGAGGTAGAACAGGGTATTTTGCTTCCGGTGGAAGAGGCGATACGCGGCATACAGGGAATTAAGGAAATAACCTCAACCGCCAATGAAGGATCGGGGGATATTTTAATAGAGTTAGTTGCGGGAACTGACAGGATGCAGGCTTTTCAGGATATTGATCAGGCTGTGCGGCGAATACAGACCTTTCCCGATGATATTGAAAGACCACAGGTAAACCTGCAAACCCGGCAGCAGGATGTAATGGAAGTTGCACTTTATGGAGAAACCGATATCTGGACCCTTAGAATTCTTGCCGAACGGCTTCGCAACCGGCTTTTAAGCAATCCCGATATTACGCAGGTGGAATTAGGAAATGTTCCCGATTATATGACTCATATTGAAATTCCCCGCAACAATTTGAGGCAGTACAATCTAACCTTAGGGCAGGTTGCCGACCTGGTTGCACAATCCAGTGAAGATGTACCTGCGGGAGCTGTGGAAACCAACTCCGGAGAAATTTTACTTCGAATGCAGGAACGAAAGCAATGGGCAGACGAATTTGGAGAAATTACTGTTGTCACCTCCCCTTCCGGCTCCAGGGTACGCTTAAAAGATATTGCTACGATAAGGGATGGATTTGAAGAAACGGGTTTTCACGGGCAGTTTAATCAAAGTCCATCTGTAGATCTAAGCATTTATAGAATAGGGGATCAGTCTCCGCTTGATATTGCTGAATCTGTGCAGGAGATCCTGGATGATTTTCAGTTACCGCCGGGGGTAAAATACAGGATTGACAGTAACCGGGCCGAAGATTACCGCGACCGCTTAGCCCTGTTAACAGAAAACGGAATTCTTGCAATTGTCATTGTAATGATCATCCTGGCGCTGTTCCTCGAATACCGACTTGCATTTTGGGTGATGATGGGGATGGCCATCTCCTTTATTGGCGGGATCATTTTTTTACCACTTTTTGGATTGAGCATCAATATGATCTCGATGTTTGGGTTCCTGGTAGTTCTGGGGATTGTTGTAGATGACGCCATTGTTGTTGGAGAAAATATCTATGAGTACAGGCAAAAAGGAATGAGCAGTATAGATGCTGCAATAGCCGGGACTAAAGACGTTTCCAAACCGGTAATCTTTAGTATCCTCACCACGATTATAGCTTTTGTGCCGCTGTTATTCATGCCTGGAGAAACAGGAAAATTCTGGTGGCCCCTTCCTGCTGTAGTTATTGTAATTCTTGCAGTTTCTTTACTGGAAGCCCTTTTTATATTACCTTCTCATTTGGGGTATCTTTCGAAAAAGAAGAGCAGCGGATTATTAAAGCGGTTTGAGGACTGGCAGCATTCTTTTGCAAAGGGTTTCAACAGGTTCATCGATAAATATTACCGGCCATTACTAGATTATTGCCTTAAGTACAGGTACATTACTCTAAGTGCAGCTCTGGCTTTGTTATTAATGGTGGGGGGTTACGGCTACAGCGATCATATGGGAATGATCATGATGCCTGAAGTTGCTGCAGATGAAATTGAAGCCGGAGTACGGCTGCCGGTGAGCACCACCCCCGAGCAGGCTGCCCGTGTTGCAAAGGAGATCACGGAATCTACTATCAAAATGTTTGAAGAGAATGATCTGTACAAGGTTGCTGAAGGTGTTAAAACTAATGTACGGGGCCAGAATTTTATAGATGTTGAAATTGTAATGCTGCCTCCCGATGAGCGGGATATGACAGCACGGGAACTAATAGAAATATGGAGGGATAACATTGGTGAAATTGAAGGTGTGGATCAAATTACTTTTGAAGCTGAAAGAGGCCCGGGAGGATATCAACAGGATATAAGTGTCGATCTTAGCCATCCCGATGTAGAGGTGCTGGAAAAGGCAAGTTTGAGCTTTATGGCGAGAATGGAAGAATTTGAAAATACCCGGGATCTTAATGATAATTATAACAAAGGAAAACTGCAGTATGATTTCAAATTACTTCCCGAAGGCAGAAATCTAGGGCTAACTTCCAATGAAATCGGCAGGCAGGTGCGGGATGCATTCTTTGGAGCATTGGCTATGCGCCAGCTAAGAACAACAAACGAAATTGAAGTTAGGGTGAAGCTTCCCCTCGAGGAGCGAAGGGATATTCAGAATCTTGAAAATTTCCTTGTAAGAACCCCTTCGGGAGTTGAAGTTCCATTGATGGATGTGGTTCGTGTAGAACAGCGTGAAGCATTTACCAGTATTAACAGGAGAGATGGCCGCAGGGTTGTTAACGTGGGAATGGATGTAGAGCCTTCCAATGCAGTTACCAGGGTTTTAGCTTCAGTTAAGCAAGAGGTGCTGCCACAGTTAAGGGCAGATTATCCCGGATTAACCTGGAGTTTCGAGGGAAGCCAGGCAGATATGAGAGAATCTACAAGCTCCCTGTGGAGCGGATTTTCAATGGCAATGCTTATCATTTATGCCCTGCTGGCAATAGCCTTCAGCAGTTATACACAGCCATTAATAGTGATGATTGCAATTCCCTTTGGAGTGGTTGGTGCTGTTCTAGGACATATTTTACTCGGCTACGATCTTTCGGTAGTGAGTCTTATGGGAGTAATTGCATTGAGCGGGGTTGTAGTTAATGATTCGCTCATTATGATCGATTATGCCAATAAGAAAAGAGAAAACGCTTCCATTTATGAATCTATTCACGAGGCAGGCCTTAGAAGATTCCGGCCAATAATGCTTACGACCCTTACCACATTTGGTGGTTTAACTCCTATCATCCTTGAGACATCCAGCCAGGCAGAATATCTTATTCCTATGGCAATTTCACTGGGGTTCGGAATCATCTTTGCCACTTCCATTATTTTAATTATTGTACCTTGTCTTTATCTAATTCTGGAAGATGCTGCGCTTTACTACAAAGAAGGACGAACTGTGAAGCGAAAAACACAAACTGCATAGTTATTAGATTTATATTTTCCTTTGAAACTAAAAAAAGATCTTTAATTATACTAAGAGGATAATAATAATCTCTTCCTTTTTCGTATTATTTAAATATCAGGTTTAGGATTTTCAACTTAAAATTCTTATGTTTTTAAGTAGTCGAAAAATCATAAAATGGTAATTTTGCATCTATGTTTTTAAAATCTATAAATCCCCATTTTTTCATTTTACAAATTATTATCACCTGCCTTCTTTTCTTCGGAAATATTGAGGTAGTTAAGGCGCAATTAATTCCGGGAACCCAAGCCCAGCAGGAAAATCCCGTTGAGCAGGAATTTCCGAAAGATTCCTTAAACCGGCGCACCCCGAGAGGAACGGTTAACGGATTCGTTAGAGCTGTTGCCAATTTAAACTATGCACAAGCTAGCCAGTATCTCAATCTTCCCAGAAAATTAAGGAGGACTGAGCAAAGGGAGCTGGTTGTTAGAAAAATTCAGAGGTTACTGGACCGCGGGGGTTACCTTCTACCCTACTCCCGAATTAGCGATAAAATGACAGGGAAAGAAGATGATGATCTCCCCCCCGATGTAGATAGGGTTGGAGCCGTAAGTGCCGATGGGGAAATGATTGATCTTTTTGTAGAACAAACTACGGGGCCCGAAGGTGGGCCCGTTTGGCTGTTTTCCTCAGAAACGATATCCACAATTTCTGAAATTGAAATTGAGGATGTTTTACTGGTGGAAAGAATTATTCCGCATTTTCTTGAAGAGATAATTTGGGGAGGCGTATCGGCAGGCCAATGGATCCTTATCATACTTTTAATTGGATTTTCTTATTTCCTCGCCTGGGCTGTCATTGGAATATTACTTTTTATTCTAAGATTGGTATGGAGAAAAGCTACCGATGAAGGAAATGCCGGTGTTATAAATGCTTTTCTTTTACCCATCAGGCTTTATTTAGCTGTACTTCTGTTCATTGGGCTAACACAAGAGGTGGGGATATCTATTCTTGTGCGCCAGCGGTTGAGCGAGGTCACTATAATTGTAGGTGTTTTTGCTATCCTCCTTTTGTTATGGCGCCTCAATATTTTTCTTACCAACTATAGCCAAAAAAAGATGATCCAGCGGGGACAACCTTCGGGTTTGTCTATTGTCCTTTTCTTACGAAGGCTGGCCAAGATTGTTATTTTCATCATTGGATTTATAGTAATTCTTAGTGCGGTAGGGGTAGATGTTACTGCAGGTATTGCCGCTCTGGGAATTGGAGGTCTTGCCCTGGCTTTGGGAGCACAAAAATCAATAGAGAACTTTGTTGGAAGTGTAACCTTGATCGCAGACCGACCGTTACGTGTCGGGGATTTTTGTAAAATAGGAGATACCGTGGGAACGGTAGAAGCCATAGGAATGCGCTCTACCCGCCTTCGTACTTTAGACAGAACCATAGTTACCATTCCCAATGGAGAGCTGTCTTCCAGTAAAATCGAAAATTACGCTCACAGGGACAGGTTTCGGTTTTACACCATTTTTAATATGCGTTATGAAACTTCTGCCGACCAGATGCGATATCTTCTGGTGGAATTCAGGAAGATCCTTTATGCTCATCCTAAAGTTGATCCCGACCCTGCCAGAGTTCGGTTTATGGAATTTGCCAGTGCTTCCCTTAATATTGAAATTTTTGCATATATCATGGCCGATGATTTTAACGATTTTGTGGAAGTTCGGGAAGACCTTCTTCTAAGATTGATGGGGGTTGTGGAAGAAAGCGGGACAGGATTTGCGTTTCCTTCTCAAACTATTTACCTGGCAAAAGACACGGGGTTATCTGAGGAAAAATCCAGAAATGCCGAAGAAAGAGTAAGAAAAATGAAGGAAGAAGGTGAACTACCTCTTCCCCGATTTAGTCCCGGGAATGTTGAAACATTAAAAGGTAACATCAATTACCCTCCCGAGGGCTCCTACAATTTTAAAGCAGATGAAGAGCCGAAAAAATAATTTTGCTCTTTAAATTTCCTTCATAATTTCTGAAAAGATCCGGTAAGACTTCACTCTGTCGTGATGGTCATAGATGTGCGATGCTACCATTATTTCATTCACTCCGGTTTGGTTCAGAAAAGCCCTGGTTTTTTCTTTAACGGTTTCTTTACTTCCCGAAAAAGCATACCTGAGCATTCTTTCGAAAGCAGGATTTTGTGCCAGCTCCCCAAGTTCCGGCGACATAGGAACCGGTGGTTGCATATAATCAATGTTACCGGTCATAACGCCCAGCATCATTCGAATCAACGTAGTTGAAATACGCTCAGCATCCTCATCGGTATCTGCAGCTATTACATTTACGCAGGCAATAGTATAGGGTTCCTGCAAATATTCTGAAGGTGTGAAATTGTTATAATAGATACCCAAAGCTTCGAGTAACTGGGCCGGTGCAAAATGACTTGCAAAAACATATGGTAATCCTTTGGCTGCAGCTAAATGAGCACTATCTGTACTGGAACCCAAAATATAAACCGGAACCTGAACCCCCTCGGCAACGGTAGCCCTTACTTTGGCCATTTCATTACTTTTTTTAAAGTATTGCTGGATCTGGCTTATCTCCTCCGGAAACTGGTAGACCGCCTTCATCCTGTCCTGTCTTATGGCCTGTGCAGTAACCTGGTCTGTTCCCGGAGCCCTACCCAATCCAAGATCAATCCTGTTCTTGTAAAGAGAACCAAGAGTCCCAAATTGTTCTGCTACAATAAGAGGAGAATGGTTTGGAAGCATGATCCCGCCTGAGCCAACTCTTATTTTATTCGTTCCACCCGCAATATAGCCAATCAAGACAGCCGTTGCAGAACTGGCAATACTTTTCATATTGTGATGTTCTGCCAGCCACATTCGGTGGTAACCAAATTCTTCCGCTTTTTGAGCCAGATCAAGGCTTTTAATAAAGGTCTCTGCTGGTGAGGAACCTTGGGCAATACTTGCAAGTTCCAATATAGAATAAGGGATCTTCTTTTTGTTCATTTCGTTTTTCTCCATCGCCTCTAATACGTCGGGAATAACTTATGAAAATTTCAAAAAAATAAAAAGAGGGGTGATTCATAGTATTCAAAAATCAATTTAGCCAAGAAATAATTCAGATTTTTAACCAATAATTTATTACTACAATACGAATAAGGCATCTTAATTGATAAGTTCTTAATGAAAAAGCTATTACATTCAATGATCAGGAAAAATTCATCTTTTGTTTATTATTAACTCTTAAATATATCTATTATGAAGCCTAAGAAATACCCGAAAGTTGATGTTTCAAAACGAAATGTATTCTTCCTCCAGATTGGATTGATCCTGATGTTACTGTTCTCTTATTTTGCAATTGAATGGAAGATGGTTTCTGCTGAAAAAACAGAAAAAGTACAACTGGATGTCATGGAACCTGACGAAGAAATTATTCCAATTACCGTTCTAAACACTCCACCTCCACCTAAAGTACCACAACTACCTGCTATCATAGAACCTCTTCCCGATGATTCAAAAAAACCTGAAGATATTATTCCCTCTTCAGAACCTGATGACAAAATCATTGAAATAACTAAAATTATCGAGGTTAAAAAAGAAGATCCTATTGGCCCTGTTCCTTTTACCGTAATTGAAAATGTACCAATTTATCCCGGGTGTGAAGGATTATCAACCAATGAAGAGCGAAAGAGATGTATGAGTGATAAAATCTCCAGCTTTGTAAATGACAACTTTGATAAAGATCTAGGAGAAACACTGGGGTTAAATGGGATGAACAGGCTTATTATAATTTTTCAAATTGACGAAGAAGGAAATGTAAAAAATGTTCAATCCAGGGCACCTCATCCAACACTGGAACAGGAAGCTTCGCGTGTTATAAATGCTTTGCCACAAATGCAACCGGGGAAACAAAGAGGAACTGCCGTACCCGTTGCTTATTCCCTTCCAATAATATTTAAAATAGATAATTAGACATCTATTAAAATCCTTTAAAAACTGCCAACCTTTACTTAAAAGTTGGCAGTTTTCGTTTAAACTATTTACCTTATAACCAGGTAATAAAATATGTCTGTAAGAACTTTTGATCTCATTGTAATAGGTGCCGGCTCGGGCGGATTGGGAGCTGCAATGGGAATGCTGGAATTGGGTTTCAATGTACTGCTAATCGATAGAAAAGCTGGAGATATTGGCGGGGAATGTGTGAATACGGGTTGCATCCCCAGCAAGGCCTTACTTCATATTGCTAAGCAGATTTATGATGCTAAGAACTCTTCCCGCTTTGGATTGAAGGTAGAGGGAAATATAGATATTGAAGAAGTTAAAAATTACATTACCAGGAAACAGGACAGGATAAGGGAACATGAAAATGTAGAATATCTCCGAAAAAAAGGAATGAATGTTACTTTAGGTGAAGCCTCCTTTATTTCTAAGACCGAAGTGTTGGTGAACGGCGAAGTTTTTAAAGCTAAAAATATCGTTATTGCCACCGGCTCCTCTCCAAAGAAAATTGACATTCGCGGAGCTGAAGGATTGCCCGTTTTTACGAATGTAAATATTTTTGAGATAGATTTTATTCCGGAAAATTTTGTTTTTATTGGTGCCGGGCCGGTAAGTATTGAACTGGGGCAGGCTTTTTCCCGACTTGGCTCAAAGGTTACCATTGTTAACCGCGGAAAGCAAATCCTGAAAAAAGAAGATCCTGAAATATCTGATATCCTTCAGAAGAAATTAGAAGAAGAAGGTATTGATTTCCTGTTTGAGACTGAAGTTGAAAAGGTGGAAGGAAATACTGCTTTTCTAAAAAGCAAATCCGGCAAAACGACTAATATTCCTGTAGATGCAATTTTCATGGGCCTTGGAAGAGTTTTGAATTTTGGTTCTTTGGATCTTGAAAAAGCCAATATTAAAACCAAAGAAGGAAAAATAGTTCTCAATGATAAATTGCAGACAACTAATAAAAAAGTTTTTGTAAGCGGGGATGCTGCCGATAATTTTAAATTTTCACACGCTGCCGAAATGCACAACATGCTGCTCCTCAACAACTTTATTTCTCCCGTAAAAAAGAAGCTGAATTTTGACCACTTTCCCTGGGTCACTTTTACAGATCCACAAGTGGCGACTTTTGGATTAAATGAAGAAAAACTGAAAAACCGTAAGATGGCTTTTGAAAGGTTGGAAACCAGTTTTGAAGAAGATGATAAGGCAATAACAGATGACTATGAATATGGAAAGCTTATCCTTTTTATTGAGAAAAAACGCTTCAACCCCGGCAATGCAAAAATCCTGGGAGGCAGCATGATTGCTCCCCAGGCAGGAGAAATTGTACAGGAACTAATTTTAGCCAATGTAGCCGGGGTGAAATTAAAAGTTTTTATGGATAAAATTTATCCCTATCCTACTGCCGGGAATATCAATAAAATTACCTCAAGAAACAGGTTCTTAAAACAGTTAAGCCCGTGGATGAAAAAGATGATGGTGAAATGGTACAGGGTAAAGGAATGATAATAAGTGTGATTATTCCCACATTAAACGAGGGGGATTTTATAAAAAAAACCCTGGAACACCTATTGTCTATAGAGGGTAACTTCGAGATTATTGTTATTGATGGCGGAAGCCGGGATAATACCGTTGCAATTGTTGAGCAATTCCACGAAGTGCATCTAGCTTTTTCAGAAAAAGGAAGAAGCCTGCAAATGAACAAAGGAGCCGAAGCCGCAACCGGGGATGTGCTCTTGTTTTTACATGCCGATACCCTTCTGCCACGCGATGCTTACTATTCAATTAAAAAGCTGTTTGACCGCGACAGAGCTGTTGCCGGAAGTTTTTTCCTGATCTTTGATGACGGGCATTGGTTCTCCCGAATTTACAGCCGCTTCAGCAGGCTGAATCTGGCTTTTTTCACTTATGGGGATCATGGCATTTTTATAAAGAAGGAAGTTTTCCAAAGCATAGGTGGCTACAAAGAGATCCCATTTATGGAAGATGTAGAAATCCAGAACCGGCTCAAATCTGCCGGAAAATTTAAAAAACTGGATTCCGGAGTGATCACATCATCCCGCCGGTTCCTTAAAAACGGCACATTAAAACAATTTTTTACAGATCTCCTGTTGATCCTGCTATTTAAAGCAGGTGTTTCTCCTTACTGGTTAAAAAATTTTTACAGAGATCATTGTTAACTTTAAATCAAAATATATGAAAAAGAAACCGTCACTATTGATCTTCGACGTGAATGAAACACTAATTGACCTGGATCAATTAAAAAAGGTAACCAATATAGCTTTAGGTTCATCTAAAGCATTTGATCTCTGGTTTGCACAACTCCTGGAGTTCTCCTCGGTAGAAACATTAACAGGATCTTACAGGGATTTTGGAGAAATAGGTGCAGCAGTATTCAG